>CAZCHK010000040.1:0-19838 GCA_964498605.1 uncultured Anaerolineaceae bacterium
ACTGCAAGTAGAAGAGCTAGGAACCTTAAGAAAAGATGGATATTTCTGACGTGAAATTACAGAAAAAGGGTTGCACAATCAGAGTTTAAGCTTGTAATGTAGACTCATTTCAAATAGATATTCATTGTAACGGGATAACAATCATTGATACACCAACGCGAATCATTTTTTGGGATCCACCCATAATACGGTGGAATGATAACTTTGCGTTTCACTTTTTTAGTAAATTGGGAAGGAACAGACGCTGCAGACCATTCAGGATGACAAACTGAAAGGTGTCGTGTAGACGTACCAGAGTCTGAAATTTGTAAAAACAGCTTGCGACCCGCCAGCGCACGCTTACAACAAATAATCGCTTTCCAAGCAGGATCATTGGCAAATAAAAAATGTGAACAATGTCATCGAATCGTTGACGCTTGGTCAGCATAAGGGACTGCACCTCGGCGGTTTGAAGGAACCACTCTGCGTGACCGCTATTGATCCGATCATCGGAGACGTGACTGTCAGTCCAAAAGCCCACCCGGCAGTGGAACGCTTGACCGCCGGTATACTGACTTGTATCGTGTTCGAGGAGCTGACCATCCCGCTTGAGAGCACCGCTCGCTGCCGTTCAAATCAGGCGGAGGTTACCTGCCTGATTACACCTCTATCTATCACTGATGTAAGCGTGCAGTTCAAGCAGCCGCAGTACTCTCCCACACTAGGCCAGTCGATCGTCTTTTCCCACTGCAAAAAATGTATTGGGAGTTAGGATCATCAAAGCAACGGGTAATTGTTAGTGTAAACCACAAACCACCAAAAATTTTGGGTGGTTTCTTAGCATTTGGATCCTTTACTGCATCGGGTTGTTATACGCCCAGGAATCACCCAGCAAGACAGCAATGTCCACGCTGGCATTGGGGTCGTACTTGTTGTAAATGGAGTTGGATGGTACGCCAAACAGTTCAGACAGATATTTCAGCGTGTAAGGTTTGGCGTTGTACACTTCAATGACACATCCAGATGATACGGTCGTAGCGTTGGCAACCTGTGTGACCTTAACACCCTGGCTCTCCAGATAGCTCTGGGTCTGCTCTCCCAGCCCGGCAGTGTAGGTGGCATTGTACAGCACCACGCGCGCGGCTTCAACCTGGAGGTTGTTGCTGCTTCCGCTTGCCATCGGGCTGGTCGTGCCGCCGGTGTTGAAGATCGAATCGCGGATGAAGCGGATCTCTTCGGGGATGGGTAGGTAAATGGATAGCCCGTCCGGAGATGTCGATTGGATCAGCTGGTCACCAGTGATGGATGCTTTGATGATGTTTCCATCAGGCATCATTAATACTGTCGTCGCCAGCTGCAGCGCCTGATCCAGACTGAGGTCAGTTTTCACGCCGCTGGAAACCTCCGCGTACAGCGCTGGCGCTCTGGCGATCAGCAAAGGCAGCATATCAAAGCGCATCACTCGGTCTTTCAACGACATGATGATCTCCTGCTGGTGCGAGGAGCGGGCAAAATCCCCCCCGTCGATCTTGCGATTGCGGGCGTACGCCAGAGCCAATGAACCAGTCAGTGTTACGGTCTCGCCACCTTTCAACGTGATTTTTTGTGCCTGTTTGTACTCTTGTAAATATATTTGAGGAATGGATTCATATGATCCATCCGGATTCCCTTTCATGTACGAATAAGATCCATCCGCATTTAGCGTCTTAATTACCTCTACACCATCTCTGGAATCAATGTAGAAGGTAAGTAAGTTGCTGCTGTCTTGCAGTACGATATCAGTTTCCGGGGTTATCTGCACGCCATCCAGTTCATCCACGATGCGGATGAAGGCGTTGAAGTTCAGGCTCACGTAGTAATCGACCGGAACACCCAGAAGCATCGAGACGGTGTCTTTGGCGACCTGTGGCCCCCCACCAGGCATGTTGTACTGCTCGCCAAGGAAGTGAGCCGTGGTGATCTTGCCGTAATCAAACCCGGGGATGTTGACCCACAGGTCGCGCGGGATGCTGAGCATGCCAGCGGTGTTCGAAACCGGATCAATGGTAAACAGGATCATTGAGTCCGTGCGGGATGCCTCTCCAGTGATGTTGTCGCAGTACTCGTACGTGTGCGTCTCGTCGCATTCGCGGTAATCCAACCCGAAAAAGAGAATGTTCACGCGTGATTTGCCATTCCACGGCACGGGGGTGATCGAAGAGAGGATCTCCTCGGAGATGCTGCCTGCATCATTTGGATCGGAAGAAGTGCCGCTCGTGATCGGCGCGCCTGGCAGATCGGTCAGCGTCCAACCGGATATGAAGCTCCGAATGAAATTGAAGCCGACAATCGAAGTGATGACGGCGAGTACCAGGAATATGCCCAACAGCGTCAGACCCAGCGGGTCCCGCCAGGGTTTGAACTGCTTCAGTGCTTCAAGTTTTTTGTTCATAATACTACACCTGTGAACCAGATAAGTTGTCCTGTTAACGTTGCAAGAGTTATACCAGTGCGCTGAATCAGGAATTTCAGGGAAAAAATGTTTATTTGATCTTCGGCGGGGGGATGGGCAGCTTATCCTTTTCCGTCGTGATCCATTTGTCACCTTCGCTGATGAGCATGACGGGAATATCCTCCACGATGGGGTACTTCCGCCCGCACTCGTTGCACACAAACCAGGCTTTTTTATAGTACTCCAGCAGCCCTTCTTTTTCCTTCACGCAAACCGGACAGCGTATGATCTCCAGCAGTTTCTCGGATAATTTATACATGTGTCACCTGATAGACAACGATTTTACCATGCCCGGAGATGTTCATTCGCCTGCCTCGGCAGCCAGCACCGCTTCCAGATCGGTCCCAGGACCGTACTCCCAAACCTCTCCCCAGGGCAGGAAGTGAGTGTAAAAGCGGTCGGAAAAGTGCACACTGCCGTCTTTGTACACCGTGCGGTTGACGGTCACATCCGCGCCTTCGGCTTTCCACTCCACCTGCACCACCTCGCCCAGGTTCAGCTCAGGGTTCTCCCTGTAGGCAACTTCGGGTGGTTCAATGATGTTGACCGGACCAGTGGTCGTCCAGTCCACGCTGCGCCCGTCGCTGGTGGAGTAGAACTTCCACACAATGGACTGACTGCCGGGATAGACATAGGTTTCCATGAGCAGCCAGTAGGGCGTGTCATTGGTGAATTTGAGATCGACGATAGGCACGTACACCGTGGCGTCCATGCCCGCCAGCTGGGCGGAGCGTCCCGAAGCCGTTTGTTCATAATATCCGACCCGGTAGGCGTGCGCGTGGCGCTCCACAATGGGGAAGCCGGCAAAGAAGGCCGCCCTGAAGAGTGTCGTGCTCACCTGGCACACCCCGCCACCAACGCCTTTGACCGTCTGGTCGCCGACGATGATCAGCGCCTCGGCGTAGCCGTTGTCCAGGCTGACGTCCCCCAGCGCGTCCGCCATGGAAAAGGTTTCTCCCGGTGCCACCAGCAGCCCCAGAAAGCGCGCGGCGGCGATCTGGATGTTGTTCACCCGGTCAGCAGACGATCCCCGGAAATAACTGGTCTCCACGTGCACCAGTTCGGTGATGCCCAGCTGCTCACCGCTCATGTCGTCTGTCACGGGAGGATTGGTGATGTCGAAGATCAGATTGCCCTGGTAGAGGTCCTTGGCGATGTTCTCGTGCACCGATGCCGCTGTCTGGTCGATGTCGAGCACCCGTCCGATCACAGCCGGTTCTTTAAGTTCCAGCAGTCCGCTGTCATCATTAAATATGAAGCGCGGGTTTTCCGGCTCCCGGTCAAGGTCCGGGGCAACGCCAGCCAGGTAGGCGCGCAACAGAGCGTCATCCAGCACTACCTCGATCTGGCCGTTCGATTCGCCCTCGCTGGCGGGTTTGAATGCCAGCAGTTTCGCCATGTCCGGGGGCTCGATGGCAATGGCTTCCGTGCCGTCCAGGTGCGCTTCCGGCACAAGCAGAACAAAGGGGGATCGCAGCAGGATCTGCGCCTTTTCAGCGGCGGACGTGGCGTCCAGCACCAGCGGCGCGGCTTCCCTGACCACCAGGTCCACCTGTCCGCTCTGCAGCCTCATCAGCTGATCGCGCAGCGCGCTGATGGTCGCATCGATGTCCACTTTGTGCCCGATGGAACCGTTGTTCACGCGAACATTGATCCCGTCGATCGTCACGCTGGCTTCCACCGGTTCGATGTCCACCTGCTGGGCGATGCTGCTGACAAACTGGAAAGCCTGCTGCTGGTTGAAAATGAAAACCGGAGACGCCGCGCGCCCGTAGCGCGCGATGGAGAACTGCTCCAGCAGGCTGCCCAGCAGCCCCGCGGAACGCCCCAGGATGAAAGCCTGCTGCGCCGAGGCAGCCGGATCGACCATGAACCCCAGCTGGTTGGGACTGGCGTCCCAGTACTGATCTGCAAAGGTGACGCGGATGCTGCCCTCAACGGGATAAGCCAGCTGTTCGCGTATGGATACCGCCGCCTGATCGACGGTCAATCCGCCGACATCGATGCCCGCCACGCTCACGCCGCGGAAGATCCGTCCGGCGTTGAAAAGTTGATGCCCGACCAGGTAAAGCGTCACCGCGGCAAGGAAAATACCCATGCCGATACCAACCGAAGCAAAAAAGCGCTTCAGCAAGCCCCGGTTGTCATGCAGGGACTGATTGATCATGCTCATTGTTTTAAGATTATAACATCCACGTCAATTCTAAATCTGTAGACGGAAATCGGATGGAAAAGTTCCCGCGCTTTATCCTGTCGGAGGGAAAAGGCGGCACAGGCCTCTCCACAGGCAGTTCCGCCAGGAGGTCTGATTGTGCCCGCCGCTGTACTCCTGGTAGCCATAGGGAATGTCCAGATCGGTCAGGAAACGCTTGAAGCGCAGATTTTCCCTGTAAAGGAAGTCCAGCCTGCCGTTGTCCAGCCAGATCTGGATGGGAGGCTTGTTATTTTCGATGAGATCCCACACCAGTGGCCTGCGCTCCCAGATCTCAAACGCGCCGGACTGGCTGAGCGCTTTACCGAAGGTGTTCGGCAGACGGGCGGCAGCAAAGACGGACATCAGCCCGCCCATGGAGGAGCCCATCACACCGTGCGCGCCGGGATGCTTGTTTTCATCGATGAGCGAAAGCCTGCTGCGCGCCAGTTCCAGAACGTGCTGCTGCAGGAAAGCCACGGTCAGGTCGCTGCAGGCATACTCGAGGAAGCGCGCACTCGGGCTGCAGTCCACCATGGCCAGCCCCAAGGGTTCGATCTTCCCGGCGGCGATGAGGTTATCCACGGTGGTGGTGATCCTGCCGCGCCGGTAGTAATCGCGTCCATCCAGCACAACCAGCAGTTTCACGGGGTGGCTGACCTGCGGATCGTACAGCCACACATCACGCCGGGATGGCACGATCAAATTCTCAGCTTCCAGCCTGTGCCGGGTCACGCTACCGCGCCTGATCCTCCCGTCATACATTGTCCATGGAGAAGGTGCTGCTTTAGGCATGTAGAAGTAGTTGTTATACCCGCCCAGCCCGTTGGAGCATTTGCGCAGATTGCGCGGGTCAAGGCAGTGTTCGCCTTCCAAAAGAAAGTGATATTCCACGTAGGCGTTTTCCGGCAGCGTATCCGTCAACCCCCACAGATCTTTGCCAATGCTGGTCAGTTCCACGCCCTCCCCCTCAGGATCCCAGCCCCACTTATCGCCCAGCAGACGGGGCGGCCTGTCACCCTCGAATAGAAAAGTGACCTGCTTGCCCTCGATGATGGGCGTGTTACGATCGGGATCGTTTTTCGGGTAATCCATCCTTGCCTGCCTCGCAATCATTGTTATACTTATGAAATTATACATTCCCCGCAACACAGTACGGATGTATAATCAATCAGTGTAATTTCACTGTACGATAATGTGTTTTATACTATAATACTCTCATCTGCACCCGGGAGCACGGCATGAAACAAAACTATGATGTGATCATTATCGGGGCGGGTGTGGTCGGCGCCATGACGGCGCGCTTCCTCTCCCGCTACCAGCTGGATATCCTGCTCATCGACAAGGACGCCGACGTGGGCATGGGCGCGTCTTCCGCCAATTCCGCCATCGTGCATGCCGGTTACGACCCCCTGCCCGGAACGCTCAAAGCGCTGCTCAACGTGCAGGCCAACGCCATGTGGGATTCGCTCGCCGGTGAGCTGGGCATCCCCTTCGACCGCCGCGGGGATTACGTGGTCGCCGTTGGCACCGAGGAACTGCCCGCCATGGACCAGCTGGAGCAGCAGGGCATAAAAAACGGCGTGCCCGGCATCCACGTCATCTCTGCCGACGAGATGAAACACCGCGAGCCCAACATCAACCCAAAAACAAGCGCCGCGCTGTGGGCCCCCACCGGCGGCATCTGTGATCCTTTCATGGCAACCGTCGCTGCCTCGGAGAACGCCGTCCAGAACGGCGCGGATGTTCTGCTGGAGACTGCCTTCGAGGATTTCATCTTCGAAGGCACGCGCGTCACCGGCATCAAGACCAACCGCGGAGAATTCGGCTGCCGCTGGGTGGTCAACGCCGCCGGGCTTTATTCAGACGCGGTAATGCACAAAGCCGGGGTGCGCCCCGAGTTCACGATCACGCCCCGCCGGGGGGAGTATCTCATCCTCGACCGGGCTGACCTGACCATCAACAACGTCCTCTTCCCGGTGCCAACCAGCGCCGGCAAGGGCATACTCGTCACCGCCACATTGCACGGCAACACCATCGTCGGACCCAACGCGCAGGTCATCGCTGACAAGGAGGATCACTCCGTCACTCGCGAGGGCATGGCGGAGCTGGCCGCCGGCGCCACCAAGCTGATCCCCGGATTGAATTTGCGCTCTGCCATCGCCGTCTTCGCTGGCCTGCGTGCCTACGGCAACGCCCCCTGCCAAACCCCCGGCGTGAAGTACGACAACGACTTCATCGTCGAGGTCCCGGATCGGGTGCAGGGATTGGTCAACCTGGGCGGCATCGAATCCCCGGGACTGACGGCCGCCCCGGCCATCGCGCTGCGCGTGATCGACCTGATGAAGGACGCGGGTGAGAAGTTCACAGAACGCAAAGGCTGGTGCCCCATCCGCCCAGCACGCCCCCACCTGCGCGATCTCAGCACCGCCGAGCAGATGCAGCTGATCCGCAACAACCCCACTTACGGGCGCATCGTCTGCCGCTGCGAAAACGTCAGCGAAGGCGAGATCCTGGCCGAAATTCATGCCCCCCTGCCTGCCCGCACTTACGACGCCATCAAGCGCCGCACCTGGCTGGGTACCGGGCGCTGCCTGGGCGGGTTCGACATGCCGCGTGTCGTGGACATCCTCTCGCGCGAACTGGGCATCTCCCCGCTGGAGGTGACCAAGAAGGGTGACGGTTCACGCTTCCTGACCGGCATCACCAAGAAAGTGGAGGGCTGAGATGACGATCAAACCTGTTTACGACGTTGTGGTCATCGGCTCCGGTCCCGGCGGGCTGGCTGCCGCCATTGAAGCCAAGCGCTCCGGCGCTGAAGACGTGCTCATCCTGGAGCGCGATGTGGAGCCCGGCGGCATCCTGCTGCAGTGTATCCACAACGGCTTCGGCGTGGAGATCCTTAAGCAGGACCTGCCCGGACCTTCATACGCCCAGAAATTCATCAACGACGCGAGGTCACTTGGCATCCAGATCCTGACCGACACGATGGTGCTGGACATCAGCCCCTCGCGCACGATCTTCGCCTCCTCGCGCGGACTGGGCGTGATGGAGATCAAGGCGCGCGCCATCGTCCTGGCCATGGGCTGCCGCGAGCGCACCCGCGCCCAGGTGCGCCTACCCGGAACGCGCCCGGCGGGGGTGTACACCGCCGGCACCGCCCAGCGCTGGGTGAATGTCGAGGGCTACCTGCCCGGGAAGAATTTTGTCATCCTCGGCTCGGGCGACATCGGCATGATCATGGCGCGCCGTCTGACCTTTGAAGGCATGCAGGTCGAGCGCGTGCTGGAGGTGATGCCTTTCCTGACCGGACTGATGCGCAACTACGTGCAGTGCCTGCTGGACTACGACATCCCCCTGCAGCTGTCGCATACCGTCAACCGCATCCTGGGCAACCAGCGCGTCGAAGCCATCGAATCGGTGCAAGTGGACGAGAAGTGGAACCCCATCAAGGGAACCGAAGAGATCATTCCCTGCGACACGCTGCTGCTCTCGGTCGGCCTGATCCCGGAAAACGAGCTGTCCAAAAAGTGCGGCGTACGCATCGACCCGCTCACCAGCGGACCCTACGTGGATGACCATTTCGAGACCAACGTTCCGGGCATTTTCGCCGCAGGCAACGTGGTGCACGTCTACGACCTGGTGGACTGGGTCACTGAAGCCGGATTTTCGGCTGGTAAATCAGCGGCGCAGTTCGCGCTGACAGTGAAGGCGCGTGAGAAGCGCCACGTCCCGCTCCTGGCGGGTGAGAACGTGCGCTACGTGGTACCGCACGAACTGGACAAGGAGTCGCTCACAGTGGGGGACGTGCGCCTGCAGCTGCGCGTCAAGACGCCCATGGAGGACATGGTCAACGTGGAAGTACGCAAGGGTGACAACCTGGTGGCGCGCAAGGTGGAGCGCTATGCCCGTCCCGGCGAGATGGTCACCGTGGTCATCCCGCAGAAAGCCTACGACGAGGTGCGCTCCGCCGAGGCGCTCACCATCGCCATCGTGAAGAGGTGAATCAATGCCTGAAATAAAAAAGATCATCTGCATCACCTGCCCCAAGGGCTGCTCGCTGGACGTGACACTTGAAGGCACAACCGTGCTGAAGGTGGAAGGCGAAGGCTGCAAGAAGGGTCCCGAGTACGTCAAGGCGGAGCTGTCCGACCCGCGCCGCATGGTGGCGACCACCGTGCGCGTTGAGAACGGCCTGCATCCCCTCATGCCGTGCTACACCGCCCGACCCTTCCCCAAGCCGCGCATACGCGAACTGCTGGCGCAGCTGCGCCAGGTGGTGTTGAAGACACCGGTGAAAATGGGCGACGTGGTGCTGCCCGATGCCCTGGGCACCGGAATCGATGTATTGGCAAGCAGGGATATGGCTTCACAGTAATTCATGGGCTTTTTCGTGCAAAAAACCTCAGGAGGAACACCTGAGGTTTTTCTTTCAACGCCTTTCGGCTGTCAATTCACTTCGAAGGCGGTTCCCCTTCCGTCCAGCCAGCCTTTAACAAATCCAAATACGGCTGCAATTCTTCAAGGTGGCTAACTCCCGGTCTGGCGTGTTCTTGTTGATACTTCTTAACTCTCTGGTTCTCCCGTATCACAGCCGCGATGATCGCACCAATGCAAACAGCTGCAAGTCCTCCAATGATATAAAAACGGATTGCGCCCAACGAAGCAAGCGTAAACAATGATGCGATGAATAAAACAAAACTGATGCATCCAATGGATGAAGTGAGCGGGTCTTTTTCAAAGCCCCTGAGCTTTTCAATTTCTGCACCATCCTTTTTACATTCAGCACATTTTGGCGGCATATTCAG
Organism: uncultured Anaerolineaceae bacterium; assembly: GCA_964498605.1. Lineage (GTDB taxonomy): Bacteria > Chloroflexota > Anaerolineae > Anaerolineales > Anaerolineaceae > JBGQAS01. The sequence goes on from CAZCHK010000040.1 coordinate 9,470, forward strand.
CCATGTGTATTCATAATGGTATCTCGTAACCTGTTTTAAATCCCGATAATATGTCTCATCCAAAACTTGTTTGTAGAATTTCTTGGTTTCCACTTCATCCGTTGCAACATTACCACACAGAAAACAACGTCTTTCAGTTTCCATGAAGCCCTCTTAATGGATGATTATCCGCCTTACTCCGATTTTTAGCAACTTCTTTCTCAGGTGGGGTTCTCACGACCCGATTCATGACATGTACCAGGCATTATGAAGATGCCTTGTATAAATCTTTGAAAATATCTGCTGGTATCACCCCGCAGGCGCGGTGGATTCCGCCTTCACCTTCTCCATCTGGTCGTGGTCGGGCAGCAGGTCCTCCAGGTTGCGGATGTTGGGCACGAATAAGAGCGCGATCGCCACCAGCAGCAGGTAACCCAGGCCCGCGAAGATGAACTGCAGCGCCATGCCCGATCCGGCCCCCACCCCCACCAGCCAACCGAAGGCGCGCGCCAGCCCGCTGGAGGGATCACGCATGGCCGGTTCGGTGACATGGTCGGCCAGCAGGCCAGCGATGATGGGCGTGATGGGTCCTGAGAACCAGGCGATCATGCGCCGTGCTGAAAAAACCCGGCCCTGCACGTCCGGCGCCACCTTGCTCTGCCAGATGGCCTGGCTGGCGCCGTTGGTGAAGGGTCCGGCCAGCGAGCCCAGCACCGCCACGATGATCCAGCCCAGCGGCGTCTGCATCAGCCCGAAGAGCAGGATCCCCACCGAACCGGTGATGGTTTCGCCGACAAAGATCGATTTGATACGGCGCTTGAAACCGCCCCACAGGCTCACCAGCAGCCCGCCCCCCACCGAGCCGATGGCGAAAGCGGTTTCCACCGCCCCCAGCACGGTGCTGTCATTGTTGGACTTGGAGAGAATGAAAGGCGCCAGGACATTGAAACCGATGGCGGAGACGAAGTTGAGCCCCAGGAACCACAGCAGCAGCGAGATGAGCGGCTTGCGCTGGAAAATGTACCTGAAGCCGAAGGCGGCTTCCTTGAACATGTTGCCCCGCCCCGCCTGCCCCTCCACCGTCTTTTCGGGCTGTGGGATGTAAACCAGGAGCAGCGCCCCGACAGCGATCACGAATGTGATCACGTCGATGAGCAGGATGCCTTCAAGTTTTATGAAGGGCATCAACGCGCCGGCCAGGATGGGCGCCAGCACGCCGGGACCCGATTCCACCAGCGACATCATCCCGTTGGCGCGGCTGTACTTCTCCTTGGGCAGCATGGTGGTGATGGCGGCCGAGTATGCCGGCCACTGGAAGCAGTTGCCGATAGCGGAGATGGCCACGGCGATGTAGATGTGCCAGATCTTGAGATTACCGGTCAGGTACATGACGAAGATCCCGGCGGTGCTGATGAAAGCGGTAAAATCGCTGAGCATCATCATCAGCTTGCGATTATAGCGGTCCACCATCACCCCGGCGATGGGCGAGAAGATGAGAAAAGGCACGACAAAGGCGGTGTTGACCAGCCCCAACGCGGTGGCGGAGCCGGTCTCCTGGTAGGCCCAGATGGTCAGCGCGAAACCGGTCATGGAGGAGGCCAGGACGGAGACGATCTGCCCCAGCCAAACCAGCGTGAAGCCGAACATGCCCGTGGGGCGCCTGGTTGGTGTAGGTTCAGTGGTATTCATGATCCATCCCTGTTAATGGAATGGACGAATTATACGATGCAAAGGTTAATTTATCCTGTGAAAGAACAAGCACCCCGTACGGGGGAGGTAATCCGCCCATCACCTATAATTGATGTAGTACAGAAGGAGATGTAGTGAAACCGATCATTGATTATCTGCTTTCCTCATCAGCCTGGGTGCGCTACAGAACCAGGCTTGACCTGCTGCATCAGTCTGAATCCGAAACGGCGGTGCGCGCGGACCACCTGGAAATGCTGCGGGACCCGCTGATCACCGGTCTGGCCGCGGAACTGTCTGCCTGGCCGGTGGTAAGGCTCAACAGCCACAAATCAGCAGGACACCCCCTGCACAAACTGGTCTTTCTGGCCGATCTCGGGCTGACCAAAGATGACCCCATCTTACAACCTGTCATTGATAGAGTTCTGCAGCATCAATCCGATCAGGGTCCTTTCCAGGTGCTGATGAACATTTCTCCCCATTTTGGGGGCAGCGGTCAAGATACCTGGGCGTGGGCGCTGTGCGACGCGCCTCTCCTGCTGTACGCCCTGGTTAAATTCGGGTTGGAAAGCGACATGCGCATCCAGCGGGGTGTTGATCACCTTGTCGCCTTAATCCGTGAGAACGGCTGGCCCTGCTGTGTTTCCCCTGAATTGGGCAGCTTCCGCGGTCCCGGCCGCAAAGCCGATCCCTGCCCGTATGCCACTCTGGTCATGTTGAAATTGATTGCCGAACTGCCCGATCACACGGACTCCCCCGCAGCGCACACGGGGGCAGAGAGCCTGTTGCGCCTGTGGGATCAGCGCCTGCAGCAGCACCCGTATCTTTTCTACATGGGTACGGATTTCTGCAAGCTCAAAGCACCCCTGGTCTGGTACGACATCCTGCATGTTGCCAGCGTGCTTGCGCGGTTTTCCTGGCTGCGGGGTGACAAACGTTTCAGTGCGATGCTGAATATCATCCTGAACAAAGCAGCCGCGAATGGATTGTTCACGCCGGAGTCAGTCTGGACAGCGTGGAAGGAATGGGATTTCGGTCAAAAGAAAGCCCCTTCCGCGGGATTGACATTGCTGATCCAAAAACTCTTAGCAGAAGTGCACTGAATCAACCCGGAAACCAGCCTGCTTTGATACAATTCCACTATGCAAGAAACCAAATACTCAAAACATGTCCGCGAACTGCTTGAAGAGCAGGCTGCCCGTTATGGCAGCTCCTCCATGACACCCCGCCAGCGCGTGCAGGCTGCCATCCGGCGTCAGCCCTCCGATCGCGTGCCGTTCGATTTCTGGGCGGTGGACGAGGTCATCGCCGCGCTGCGCGTACACCTCGGCGTGGAAACAGTGGAGGAGATCCTGCGCCTGTTCTCCATCGACTGCCGCGTACTGCGCCCCGATTACATCGGTCCGGCGCCTGAACGCTTCGAAGACGGGTCATTCTTCATTCCCTGGGGCTCGCACCGCCGGCTGGTTTCGAACGCATTCTCCACCTACGAGGAATACGCTTCCTTCCCCCTGGCATCCGCCCAAAGCGCAGCCGAGGTGCGGACCTGGACCAGGTGGCCGAAAACCGAATACTGGGACTGGCAGGGTTTCTCCAAAAGGATCGACGCGATCAACGCCGAGACCCCCTACCATGTTCGTTACGAGGTTGGCGGTATCTTCGAGTCCGCCTGGGCGCTGTACGGACTGGACAGGTTCCTGATCGACCTGTACGATCGACCCGAGATCCCCTGCGCCGTGATGGACTGCTATACCGACCTGATGATCGTCAACGTGCACAGCCTGATGAAGGCCTGCGCTGGGAAGATCGACATGGTCTACACCTACGACGATGTGGCCACCCAGAACGGGCTGATGATGTCCCCGGCGATGTGGCGGCAGTTCATCCTGCCGCGCCACGTGCGCCTGAACCAGGTCATCAAGAGCTATGATCTTCCCATCATGTACCACTCCTGCGGGGCGATCGCTCCTCTTGTCGGCGAATTGATCAGCCAGATGCACATCGACGTGCTCAACCCGCTGCAGCCGCGCGCCAAAGGCATGGACATGCCCAAGATCAAACAGGATTTCGGCAGTCAGATTGCTTTCCACGGCGGGATCGATCTGCAGCAGACCATGGCCCATGGCAGCCCGAAGGATGTCCAGTCAGAAGTGAGAAATCGTCTCCAAGCGCTGGCTCCCGGCGGTGGGTACATCTGCACCACCGCCCACTACATGCAGGCGGATACCCCGCTGGAAAACATCATCGCGCTGTACACCGCGCCGCGCGACATGCCTGAGCCTGAGTGATTCTTCATTTCAGCAGTGTTCTATCACGGAACGCTGCTGAATACGAACTCCTCCAAAGCCTGCTGAACGGCGCTGCTGGAGAGCCAGCCGTGGCTGATCATGTCCTCGGTCAATGTCGTGGTCTGAGAGCAGGATCGGGTTAATCTTTCCTGACTATCCAGTCTGAACGAACCAACCACGTTGCCGGTGTCCAAACGGTAGACCACGAATTTGTACGTGGTGTCCATGGCGGTGATATCCACCCCGTTGGAGTAGCTGCATGAGTACATGATCGCTTCTTTTTCCGAGACAATGCTGGAGCAGGCGACCAGCTCATAATCGAACACGGATGACGGGGGGATCCACAATTCGTCCTCTTCGTCGTACAAAAAATCGGTGTTGTTGGTCGCATAGTCGATCTTTTTTCCATCCAGGAGTCCATACGTGCTGTTGATCCACAGGATGGGATGGTAATCGCCTGTTTCATCATAAGGCTTAGCCCAGGCAACCGCGTCAACCTTTCCCTGGCAGAAGTCCTCGACACTTTCCTCAAATTGATCGGGTGGGATGGGGGGTGTGGGCGTCGCACTGGTGGGCAGCATGGAGCAACCCACTGCGAGGATAATCAGCAGGCCTAGGCAGAGTCCTCTTCTTTTCATTGAAACCTCAATTCTTTTTTCATGCAGGCAATCCTCATGGAATGCTCGAAAAAACAAATGGATCCAATTGTTCCCGGAGGTCATCATAATCCACGTTGTTGTAAATATTCCGATTCGATGTGGTCGCCGCAGGACATCCAACTCGGCTGGCCAAGGTGAATCCTCTTATGAGTTCTCCTGTGTCCATGCGATACACCTTGAATTCTTTGGTCGTGCTATATGCGTGAAGACTGACCCCACCGGTGTAGCTGCAGTATTCATCTCTTCCCACTTCTTTTACGAAAGAACAGACGACCAGCTCGTAGTCAAAAACAGTGGCCGGTCTTACCCATAATGTGGCACCTTGATTGTAAGTAAACAGCGAGTCAGTTCGATCGCTCGTGATCTCCTTTTTTTCATTACTATTTGTACTGCTCATGTAATGGGTATCAATCCATATGACCGGGTGATACTCTGCCTGTGGATCATAAGGCTTTGCCCCCTTAATGGCCTTACTTTTTCCTTCGCAAAACTCGATGACGCTTTCTTCAAACATATCCGGATCTGGCTCTGCTGGCTGTACACGCATTAGGATTAAAACCATTAATAGAAGGAATGCCCCAATCCAGAAAAATATCTTGATCGCTTTTTTCATCATTCCCCTTCCTGCTGATAATTTTAATTTTATTGTAGCAAAAAAAGAGGACCTTTATTGTAGTCCTCATCCCAGTTCATCTCTTTCCAAAAATCATTTCCCGGACCTGCATCACCCGGCGGCGCAGATTGTCGTCCGTTTCCACGCTGTCAGCCATCTTCTCGCAGGCGTACATCACCGTGGTGTGATCGCGCCCTCCCAGCATGGAGCCGATCTGTGGCAGCGACATGCAGGCCTCTTCGCGCAGCAGGTACATCGCCACCTGGCGCGGCAGGGCGATCTCCGCTGAGCGGCCCCTGCCGGTCAGTTCCTGCAGCGTGACGCCGAACACCTTGGCCGTGGCCTCGATCACCTGGTGCGGCACGACCGTGGTGCGGATGGGCAGCAGGTCGGTCAGGGCAGTGTTGATCAGGCTGGTGGTGATGGGCTGGTTGGTCAGGTCGGAGTAGGCCAGCACGCGCGTCATGGCCCCTTCCAGCTCGCGGATGTTGGACTGGAACTGGCGGGCGATCAGGTCGAGCATCTCGTTGGTCACCTCACGTCCGGTTCGTTCGGCTTTGGAACGCAGGATCGCCATGCGCGTCTCCAGGTCCGGTGGCTGAATATCGGCGGTCAGCCCCCACTCGAAGCGGCTGCGCAGCCGCTCCTCCAGCGTGTTCATGGCCTTGGGCGGGCGGTCGGAGGACATGACAATCTGCTTGTCCTGACCGTGCAGCGCGTTGAAAGTGTGAAAGAATTCCTCCTGGGTCGATTCCTTGCCGGCAATGAACTGGATGTCATCGATGAGCAGCACGTCCGGCTGGCGGTACTTGTCGCGGAATTCCTGGGTGGTGTGGGTGCGGATGGAATTGATCAGGTCGTTGGTAAATTCCTCGGAGGAGACGTACAGCACCGACAGGTTCTTTTCGGCCGCGGCATTGCCAATGGCGTGCAGCAGATGGGTCTTGCCCAGCCCCACCCCGCCGTACAGGAACAGCGGGTTGTAGGCTTTGGCCGGGTTCTCTGCCACCGCGTAGCAGGCGGCGTGAGCCAGGCGGTTGCTGGAGCCCACCACGAAATTGTCAAAGGTGTAGCGCGCGTTGAGCTGCGGGTGCAGGGGAAGGACGATACGCTCGGGATTTTGTTCCAGCTCCGCTTTCTGGGCGCCTTCAGCGCGATCGCGGTGCCAGACGATGAACTCCACGTTCTGCGGCCGGTTCATGATGCCGCTCAGTTTTTTCGAAACCGATTCCGTAACGCGGTTCTGCAGCCAGTCGCGTGCGAAGGCGTTCTGCACGCCGATCGTGAAGGTATCCTCGTCGTAGCTGACCAGTTCAGTGTGGCGCACCCAGGTCTCGTAGCTGGATTTCGGCAGTTCCATCTGCAATTGCCCCAAAGCAGACTGCCAGGCGTTGGTTGAATCCATGGGTCGTTCCTCCTCCAGTTTGATCGCTCCGGGCAATACCTCGACCATCAGCGCGGCGTTCGCGGCTTATTTGTGGATCCGGTTTATGGTTACTGCTTTGGAACCTGCACTGTCCGGGATTTTTCCCTCTCAGTGTGCGACCATTCTAGCAAATAAAATTACCACCAGCAAGATGATTAACCTACGCAACGTTAAAGATATCAGTTTCTTTAAGGTTTTTAATCTTAAAGAAACTACTGCAAGAATTACCATGATGATCATTTGCCATTTTAACTATTTCCCCACAAATGGGAACGTGCAGGGAACGCATGCGCCATATGTGGGGGTCAGGTCCGAACTTGGCACTCTACTAACCATATGTGGCGGTCAACTTTAAAAGTTTTCCATAAGGCAAGATGCCATTATCAGACAATCGATTGTTCCTTATTGGGAATAAAACCGTCCCCATGCTTTTGACCCTTATTCCATCATATTATCCATAAGAACAGGTAAATGTCGGGGGAATGCTTGTTTTTTTACTAATTACCAGCCTTTTGGTGTTAAATACCATAATTAAGTCAACTCAGCGTGGTTTTCTTTCAACTGTTAAAAAAAACCTACGCTAATCTTAAAGAATTCCTTTTCGCTTTTATGCATCCAGCATCATCCTGGCGGCTTTGCGGGCGATCTGCACGGCAAAATTGGTCCCGCGGTCCCACGGGTAAACCTGGCTCATGCTGGCAAAGAACAGGCCGCTCATGGGTGTGCGGATGGCCGGAATGCGACTGGAATGCTCCACCTGCGGGACGGGCTGGGCGTAATTCGCCTTCCACAGCCAGGCGCGGTTGACCCACTCTGGTTTGAAATCGGGGTTGATCCGCTTCAGGGAGGGCAGGAAGCGCTCAAGCAGGGCTTGCTGATCCAGCGAGAAATATTCATGCGCGGGATCAAGGTAGTCACCGCAGTAGACGATGTGCTCCCCGTTGAAGTGGCTGGCGGGAACGAAGTTGGTGTGCTCTACCAGCGCCAGGAAGGGAAAGCCCGCTGATTTCGGCAGGTTGTACCAGTAGTACCCTTCTCTTGATAGCTGCTCTTTGAGCGAGATTGCCAGCACGACCGCCCCCATGTGCTTCAAGCTCAGCAGTCCTTGCAGGTATTCCTCAGGCAGCTCAGGGGCAAGGCGCGCCAGCTGCGCGGGTGAAGTAGTGACCAACGCCTGGTCGAAATATCTGTCTTTTACCACCAAGCTCAGGCTTACCCCGCTGCCCTGCCGCCTGATCGCGCTGACAGGAGCATTCAGGTGTATCTGCACACCCATCGCCCGGATTTGCTCCGCGAACAGGTTGGCGAACTCCTGGAAACCTCCTTCGAAGGTCACCAGGCGCGTGGAACGGGCCTTGAAGCGCGCCCAGAACCATGCCAGGGTCACATCCCTGTAGTGCTCTCCGAATTTGCCGACGAGCAGGGGTTCAAAGTTGGTATCGTACACCCGCGCGCCGTACGCTTTGCGCATCCATTCGTGGGCGGTGAACCTCTCCAGATTCTGCCAACGCGCGACATAGCGCAGCCAGGCGGTGACGAACCCGAAGCGCAGCATGTCAAAGAAGCGAAATCCCGGGAAGGTCAGCGCCGCCAGAACTGAATCCAGCGGGTAGAATTTCTCGCGGTAATAGACCACCGTTTTTGGACGCGGGATGACCAGCCTGTCTGCCAATCCCAATTCTTTGATCAGGCCCAGCATGTCGTGGTCGGACGTAAACCAGTGGTGATAAAAACGATCCACGTACCAATCCCAGCCTTCTTCCTTGAATCCGGCAGCCAATCCGCCCACCTCGCCCGCTGCGTCAAAAACCTCGACGTCGTGCCCGCCGCGTTTCAGGTCGTACGCTACTGCCAGCCCGCCGAACCCGGCTCCGATGATCGCGATTTTTCTGGTCATGCGCTAATTCTACCATCAGCAGCTTTTTGGCTTTCGTTATTCCTGCTTCCCCGGGGTTTGAGGCTTTTTCCAATGTTCTGGTAAGATTACATTAACAACATAGCTAGGAATGAACATGGGCTTTCACGGCAGTGGATTACGGGGGATGATCAATTCCCCGGACAACAAACCAAAGATCACCTGGCAGCTGCTCAAACGGGTACTGCGGTATGCCAGACCGTACCGCTGGCTGCTGATCGGCATGCTTGCGTTGATTCTCTTTCACTCCGGGCTGTCGCTGCTGACCCCGCTGATCATGCGCAACCTGATTGACAAAACCATCCCCTCAGGTGACCTCAAGGGGCTGCTTCTATTATCGCTGGCGCTGCTGCTGATCCCGGCTTTAATCGGCTCGAGCCACGTTATCCAGCGCAGGTTGAACGCGAGCATCGGTGAGGGGGTGATCTACGATCTGCGCGTGGCACTTTTCGCCAGCTTGCAGCGCATGTCGCTGCGCTTCTTCACCAACACGAAGCTTGGCGAGCTGATGAGCCGGTTGAACAATGACGTGGTGGGGGCCCAGAATGCCATCAGCAGCACGATCGTGGGCATCGTCACGCAAATCATCCAGGCAGCCTCCGTGCTGATCGTCATGCTCACGCTCGAATGGCGCCTCACCTTGATCAGCGTTGTCATCATACCGCTGTTCATCCTGGCCGCCCGCCTGCTGGGCAACCGCCTGCGCGACATGGCCAGAAAACAAATGGAAGCCAACGCCCGCATGAACGCCATGATGAACGAGACGCTCAACATCGGCGGTGCACTGCTGGTAAAACTGTTCGGCCGCCGTCAGGTGGAGGTCGATCGCTTCAGTCAGCGCGCCTCTCAGGTGCGCGATCTGGGCATTCAACGCGCTTTCACGGGATCGGTTTTCATGACCATCGTCGGCCTGATCAGCGCGGTCGGCACCACGCTCGTGTACGGATTGGGCGGCTACTTTGTCATGAAAGGCTCATTTACCATCGGTACGATCGTGGCGTTAGCCGCGTACGGCGGCAGCCTGTACGCCGCATTGCAGAGCCTGTCCAACGCGCCGGTGGAATTTGCCACCTCGATGGTCAGCTTTGAGCGCGTTTTTGAGGTCCTTGACCTCCCTGTGGATATCCCGGAAAAGCCAGGTGCCGCGGTGATGGATGCGATCGAGGGTGAGATTGTTTTCGAGAATGTGACCTTCAAATATGAGGTGGGGGACGAAAGCCTGCTGGCGGATGTGCACCGCTACGGCAGCATCGACAATGTCACCGCGGTTCTCTCAGGCCAGTCAGGTGTGCGTGCGGAAGGGGACCCAGAAGGCGCGAGCCAGGCGCGCAATATTGCTCTTGACGCGATCAGTTTCCGGGCTGAACCCGGTCAACTGGTGGCACTGGTAGGTCCAAGCGGTGCAGGCAAAACCACCATGATATACCTCATTCCCCGGCTGTATGACCCGACCTCCGGCAGCATTCGCATCGATGGTCACGACCTGCGCGATGTAACCCTCGAGTCGCTGTCTGCGCAGATCGGAATGGTCACGCAGGAAACCTATCTGTTCCATGACACGATCCGCACCAACCTGCTGTACGGGCGCCTGGACGCCACGCAGGCGGATATTGAAGCTGCCTGCCGCATCGCGAACATTCACGGTTTCATTCACGCGCTTCCTGATGGATATGACACGATCGTCGGTGAACGCGGTTATCGTTTAAGCGGAGGCGAGAAGCAGCGCATCGCCCTGGCGCGGGTGATCCTTAAAGATCCCCGCATCCTGGTTCTGGATGAAGCCACCAGCAGCCTGGACAGCGA
>CAZCHK010000041.1:0-6417 GCA_964498605.1 uncultured Anaerolineaceae bacterium
GATGGTGAAGAACTGCACGTAATCCCCGCTGGGCAGCACGATGCGGTTCAGGGCAGCACAGGAGAGGGTTTGCATACTGCCTCCCGGCAGGTCGATGGTCGGCACGATCACGGGATCACCGCCGCCTGAAGGTGTATCGTCACACGCGTTTCCAATTCCATCTCCGTCGGTGTCCAGCTGGCTCGGATTGGCAACATCAGGGCAATTGTCCATTGCGTCTTCAATTCCATCATCATCGGAGTCCAGCACCACAACAAAATTGCGGCAAATCAGCTGATTATCTACGGTAATGCACACCGTGTCGATTCCGGTAAGTGAGTCTGGCGCAAGGTAGCCATAATAGAAGTCATCGTTTACCGATGAATTTGCCATCCAGCTCATAGTGCCAAGTGCAGGTGCCGTGGTCACCGTGGAGATGACCCCATCCGGTAAATAAATGCCGTCATAATAGGTGTCATATGCGTTCGAATCGATCGACAGTGTTGGCGTAAACCAATAATTTGTATTATCCAGAACGGTTGTGTCCGCCCCGCCGTCAAGGTACTGGAAAGTTAACCACGGGTCATGGTCCACTGTTCCGGAGCTGGCCAGCGTTATCGTGTCACACCCCGCGCTGCCGGGTCCGCCGTTGCACCCCCACCAGTTGTGCTCAGCATCCAACGCTTCCGTTGCGCTGTTGCTATAGATGCCGACGCTGTTGCCTACGATCACATTAAAGTTGGCAGAGAAATTTGTGAATGCGGCATCACTGGAAACATAGATGCCCGCTTCGCTGTTTGCCAGTACCATATTACTGTATACCGATGAATCAGTAATTACGTCCCACAAGGCGATACCCCGCTTGTTATTGGTGACATAATTATCATGAACATCAGCGTCGCTGTTGCCCCAGTCCAGGATGATGCCTGACTCATTGGAGTAGACGGAGTTGCCCGAGACATCCACCGGGTGCAGGTTCGCATACAGAAAAATACCTGTTCCCGTGTAGTCTTTGAGTCCAGGTAATGGCTCATACCAGTGGTCCGAGACGATGTTACCCTGAATCACACCAGTGGCTTCATTGTATTGAATCCCGTTTTGTGCCACATAATTATTAACACCCAGACCGGTGACCGTGTTCCCGATGATGTTCACGATGGTGTACCCGTTGCCGTAAATGGTAATCCCGCCTTTCTGGTACTCCGTGACGATATTATCAACGATATTGACCGTACGCGTGACACTATCGTCACTGTTGTTGACAAAGATCGCGGCATGATTATGGGCGTTGCTGATCGTGGCTTCGCGGATGCCGGTTACGGTAGTGTTCGATATTGTGCCACTGGCATCGTTGTATGCAATACCGATGATCCTGTCATTCGAAAATCCGGCTCCGGCCGTGGCGGCGAGATTGCCACCATCCACAATAAAGCCATCGATGTTTACCGTGATTTCTGGTCCGGCGGCTAGTTTGGCCACATAGATGATGGCGTAATTGCGGTAGGAAGTGGTGAAATCCAGACCCAGCTCGGCTGGCGAATGAATAGTTGGATTACCAATTCCCACCAGATTAATCGATTTGTTAATGTTCAGCTCTTCGGTATAACTTCCAGCTTCCACTGTTACGGTTGAGCCAACCGCAGCATAATCGATCGCCTTCTGGATCGGAGAGTTCCAGTACGCGGTCACGGTATCAGTCGTCCCGTCAAAACTGCAGGTGCCGTCAGGGTTGGCTATTGTGGCCAGGTAAAAATTGAAGTTATCGCCTGGCGCTCCCCCGCAGAAGCTCACCCCCAGAATACCGTAGGGATCGCCTGTGCTGAGCGTCTCGGCGGTCTCTACCACGATCTCGGTCAGTTCCACCAGGTCCAGGGGCGGTTCTTGCGGGATCACTTCCCCTGTTTCCTCCGGCACAACTTCCTCGACAACCTCTTCTACCACTACTTCTTCCTGGGGTTGTTCTTCGGGTGGTTGTTCCTCCTGGGCCAGCACCGTGGTGGGCAGTAGCAGCGCCACAATCATCGAAATAGCCATCAGGATAGGCATGCACTTCGTCCAATACTTCATCGTTTCCTCCTTAAATATTCAGCTGATGGGGTTGCTGTGCTTTTTCTGTGTTGGTTACCCCCACGTATGGTATTATTTTACTCAGTTACCAGATTAATGCAAGTGGTTTCTGTGATACCCGCATGCTATAATCTTTACCGGAATGACACTCGACCAGTCAAAAAAAAAATCAGCACCAAAGCGGCGAGAACAAGCTGATCCAGGTAAAGATTCCATGCAACAGGTTGAAAAGATCAAGCTCAAACCTGGCAAGACTTCCTTGAAAATAACTATCCAGGGCAATTCTCCGAAATCACTTCCGATCACACTGGCAGCCGAGCGTCCGGACAAGACGCTATCACGTCACCGCCGGGTCACTCTGATTCAGTCCTGGTCCCTGCGCTCGATTTTCTCCACCATTTCCAGGACTGCTGTTCAGAACACACCAAGCGCTCAACCGGAAGATGTAATGGCAGCGATCAAGACAGCGGGGAAGATGAACTTGCACGACTGGCTTTTCATCGCCGCCCTGCTGATCTATCTTGCCACGCGACTGATCAGTCTCTCTTCGTTTCCGATCTATTTCTTCACCGATGAGGCCGTGCAAACAGTACTGGCGCAGGATTTCGTGCGGGAAGGTTTTCGGAATTACGACAAGGAGCTGCTGCCCACCTACTTTGTCAACGGAAATCAATACAACCTCTCCACCAGTGTCTACTTGCAGGTCATCCCGTTTCTTGTGTTTGGGAAATCCGTCTTCGTCACGCGCAGCGTGGGCGTCCTGGTTTCGCTGCTGGCCGCGGCGGCTGTCGGGCTGCTCCTGCGGGACGTGTTCAAGCTGAAATATTACTGGATGGGCACCCTGCTGCTTTCGATCACCCCTGCCTGGTTCCTGCATTCAAGGACCGCCTTTGAAACCTCGCTGGCCGTTTCTTTTTTCGCGGCGTGCATGTTCTGCTACTGGATGTACCGCACGGTCAACCCGCGCTATCTGTACGCTGCCGTGGTCTTCGGGGCGCTGTGCTTTTACAGCTACAGCCCGGCGCAGGTCGTGATCGGCTTGCTTGTACTGATCCTGTGGTTTTCGGATCTCAAATACCACTTAAACCATAAAAGGGATGTGCTGATCTCCCTGGCCATCGCGCTGCTTTGCGCCATCCCGTACACCCGCTTTCTGATCCTGCACGGGCAGGAAAATTACGAGCACCTGTTCATCCTGCGCTCCTATTGGGTTTCAAACATCACCCTGGGAAGCAAGCTGCTTATCTTCCTGAAACAATACGCACGGGGATTGAACCCAGCCTACTGGTTCATCCCCAACAGCATGGATTTCACGCGCCATTTGATGAAAGATTACGGCCACATATTACCGTACGCCCTGCCCTTTTTCACCATTGGCCTGGTCATCTGCCTGTGCCGCCTCCGCCAATCCCGCTTCAGGGGGCTGCTTTTCGCCGTTTTGGTTTCCCCGGCAGGCGCGGCCCTGGTTGAGATCGGCATCACGCGGGCGCTGTTCATGGTCGTCCCTGTCGCGCTCATCACCGCCCTGGGCCTGGACTATATCCTTTCGCTGATCCTGAAACTTCGCCTGCCGACCCTGGCGGTTAGCCTGCCCACGTTCGCGCTACTGGCTGGTGTCAACGTGACCATGCTCGCCGACGCGCTACTTCACGGCCCGACCTGGTTCCAGAATTACACCCTGGGCGGCATGCAGTACGGCGCTTCCCAGCTGTTCGGGGAAATCAAGGAGCAGCTGAAAGATAACCCGGCCAAAAAACTCGTGGTCAGCCCGAACTGGTCGAACGGTACCGATGTGGTGGCCCGATTCTTTCTGAGCGATCCCCTTCCCATCACCCTGGCCAGCATCGATGGCTTCATGAGCGGCGAGCAGACGCTGGACAGCCAGACGACCTATGTTTTCATCCCCGAAGAGGTCCGCCAGCTGCGGGAAAGCGGGAAATTCACTGACATTCAGATCGACAAGGTCATCCCTTATCCCACTGGCCAACCCGGTTTTTATTTTCTGCGGTTGGAATACGTGGATGATATCGAGGATATCCTTGCTGCCGAAAGAGCCTCGTGGCACACGACCATGACGGGATCCATCCAGCTGCCGGACGAAGGCCCGATCGTCCAGGTGAGCCATTCCGCGCTGGATATGGGTTCCCTCCGGGACCTCTTCGACGGAGACGAGCGCACCCTCGCGCGCACCAGGGCCAGCAATCCGATGGTGATCGACCTGCTGTTTGCCGATCCTTTCCCCGCAGGCGGGATTATCGTGAAAGTCGGCGGCGTGAAAACCACCCTGTCTGTGGCCGTCTACTCCGGTGGAAACGATCAGCCCATGGTGCACGTGAAAACCAAGGAGCAGACCATCGATCCCGAGGATATGAGCGTTGATTTCGGCGACACGCTCGAAGTGGAGCGCATTCATATCGAAGTGCTTTCGGTGAATGATCGTGAACCGGCGCACGTGCATGTCTGGGAAGTGAGCTTGATGACAGATGCCGAATAATCCCCAGCGTTTCTGCCGCCCAGCCAGGTTCAAAAGGAGCCCCTTTTTCATCAAGCTGCTGATCCTGATTCTGATCGTCCTCGCGGTCGGCAATTTTATCCGAGCGGGATTGGCCATACAGAACTGGGACATGTTCCAGGTCTACGCTGCCGCCCCGCTGCCGCTGTACCAGCTTGCCAGCGGCGTGCTGTGGGGTGGTATGTTCACCCTGGCATCTGTTCTCCTGTGGCTGCGCTGGACCGTTGCGATCTACCTGACCGGGGGTTTGTCGATCCTGTCAATCGCCATCTTTTGGCTGGAGCGATGCTTCTTACAGCTTGATCCCTCCCGCTGGATCAATTCCGGGTTCATCGTCCTCGCGCAGTCCGTTTGGCTCGTTTTTGTGTTTGCCAGTCTATGGTTTATCCATCCAGAAAAGGAAATTTCGCCGCATGAACAAGAATGATCAACTCACTGTTCCCAATACAGAAAATGAAGTGAAGTTTCTGCTGTCCGATATCCACCTGCTGGCAGCAAAACTGCAGGACGCGGGGGCGGTAGTGCTACAGGCCCGTGTCCTGGAAACGAATTTGCGATTCGACACACCGGGTGGCACGCTGGGCAATCTTCACCAGGTGCTGCGCCTGCGCAAGGATCAACAGGTGCGATTAACCTACAAAGGTCCGGCTGACCTCAACGCGGGTATAGCCCAACGCGAAGAGATCGAGATCGTCGTGAGTGATTTCACTCAAACCCGGAAGATCCTGGAATCACTCGGCTATACGCTGGAGGTGGTCTATGAAAAGTACCGCACGACCTATGAATACCTTGGCGCAGAAGTGGTCCTGGACGAGCTGCCGTTTGGCATGTTCTGTGAAATCGAAGGGGATTGTGAAGAGCATATCCATCAGGTTGCCGAACACCTGGGGCTGGACTGGGAACTGCGCATCCTGGATAGTTACCTGCTGCTTTTCAGGAGAGTGAGTGCTCTTTATGATCTGCAGCTCAACGATCTGACCTTCAACAGCTTCCCCGCCGTTCCTGTCGAATGGGAGAAACTGGATCTGCACTACGCCGATTGATCCGATTCCTTTACCAGAGTCTCAACCAATCCGTTCCAAATACTATTGAAAAGAGAATGATTACGAAAAAAATCGCCAGGATGACCCCGCAGCCGCACCCCATGCAGGTTCCGCTGCGGTAGCCAAATTTCTGCTGCAGCCAATCGAACAACCAGCGCAGCAGGAATATTTCACCGATACCGGCCAGGCAGCCCTGTTTCTTTTGCATCATTCCTCCTTAACAATCTCTACCAAGGTATACGTTGATTATTAAAAAGAGTTTTACCTTTTGTGGGTTAACAACCGGTCGTAAAAGTCCGCAACCTGCCGCTGGATCATTTTTCTCTGCGCCCTTTCGCCAACCAGCCTCCGATTGATCACCGCGCTGCTCTTTCGCAAGGCTTCGTTCGATAACCCTGTTCGTATCGCTCCGGCCAGCGCGGCGTGGTCCTCAGGCGGAACCAGGAGTCCGTTTATTCCGTCATCGATCCACCCGTGGATGGAAGGAATGTCTCCGCAGATTGGAAAGCAGCCCAAAGCCATGGCTTCCAGCAGCGTGTTGGGTGTGCCATCGTGCATGGATACCGAAAGGCTGATCGGGCAGCGCCTGTACAGTGCCCACAGCTGGTCCTGGGCCAGGTAGGGCAGCAGGTGCACGTTGTTGTGCAGCTCAAGCTTCTTCACCCAGCCCAGTGCTTCTCCCTGGTCTTTCATGGCCGCGCACAGGAAATGCACATCGCGATCCTGTTCGATCACCAGTTTCGCCGCTTTAAAAAATGTCCCCGCGTTGATGCTGCCCGGACGCAAACCGCGCGGGTTGATGATCAGGGTGCCGGA
>CAZCHK010000041.1:6517-19778 GCA_964498605.1 uncultured Anaerolineaceae bacterium
GTCAGCGGTCCGATAACATACCGTCCCCCAGCAAGCACAGGACGCAACCGGTTGATCAGTCTCCGCGCGATACTTTTCCTCTGCCGGGTATGGCTGCCCGAACTGATCTGGCCACCCGCCAGGCTCCCCATCGCAACCGGCAGCACCCACACGTCCTCCACGCCATCAACGGGTGCGCAGGGGAACGTGCTGACCAGGAATATCCGCGCATTAAGCGGCTTCAGCATGTCGATCCAGCCGCGCGTCGTCGGGCTTCTGCCGTCAGCAATCATCAACAGCTTCATGGGAATTTCATGACCTCCCCGATCGCGCCGGTGAACGCGTCGACCATCTTTTCCAGGTTCACCTCGTCCCGCACGATGCGCCAGGACTCCCTGCCCATTCTTCGCAATCTGCGGATATCAGATAACGCGTCCTGCAGTGTCAAAGCCAGCGTGGCCACGCCGCCATCGGTCAGTATCCAGCCGTTGCCTTTCCTCACCAGGTCCGTCTGCGTGCCATCCGCCGCACCGACAACCACCGGCAGGGCATGGCTCATGGCCTGCTGCACAGCCAGTCCCCCGCTGCCGGGGAGCACGAACAGGTCAGCTGCCTGGAAGTATTCGTCCAGACACTCCCCGCGCACATCGCCAGGAAAACTCGCCAGCGGGTACACACTGCGGGCCAGGTCCATCCACTTTTCCCGCGCGGGGCCATCGCCAGCAATGGTCAACCGGGGTTGAATTTGCTCGGGAAGCTGCGCGCAGGCAAGCAGGAGCGTGTCCACGCGCTTCACATCGATCATGCGCCCGACGGTCAGGATGTTCGGACGATCCCTGAAGTGATCCCCGCGTTCTAAGACCGGTTTTTCAGGTCGGATCGCGACCGCGTTGGGAGCGAGAAAGATACGCTCCTGTGGAAAACCAGTGCCTGAATAACTTTGTTTTCCTGCCGTGCTGTACGTGATCAAAGCGTCGAACTGCTGAAGAAACCAACCCCAGAAGGAGTTCTTCACTGTCGCGAAAATTTTCCCCGCCGGAACACCCAGTCCCCAGCCAATCACCCTGGCGTGATTCTGCCTTGCCCAGCGGACCGCACCGGGCGTAAAGAGATTGCGCGGATTGGCCTCAACGATCAGGCATTCGGGCTTCCACTTCTTCAGCCAGTCCAAAAAATTCCTCTGCAGCAGAAAATGCGAGCCAAATGCCGGGATGTACAGGTTTTTTGCCTGGACGAGGACCGCCTTCTCCAGGGCGGCACTTTCGGCTATGCCTTCTCCCCGCCTCTGAGCTCCCGCAAAAAGCTGCACACCCGCGCTGCACTCCTGCGCGATCATTTCGAACAGCTGTGTTCGATAAACGGGCAGCACGCGCTGCTGGATTCCGATACGCCAGTGCAGTTTCATGCGCACATCACCTTCACGCTCGATCCCTGCGGGGTCTTTTCCACCTCGATGCGTGCCGGGAAGGCGTCCTTGAATTCCTCCAGGTGGGTGATCACGATGATCTTTTCGAAGTCGCTTTTGACCTGGTTGATGGCCTCGATCAGGCGCTGCCGTCCATCGCTGTCCTGGCTGCCAAATCCTTCGTCGATCACCAGGGTCTGCAGCTTCGCGCCGGCTCGCTGGGTGAGCAAATGAGAAAGCGCCAGGCGAATGGCAAAATTGACCCGAAACGCCTCGCCTCCCGAGAACATTTCGTAGGCCCGTGTTCCAGCCGGGTCGGTGATGATGATGTCCAGCGTCTCGCGCTTCTCGTCCTTTGACTTCAATTCCTTTTGCGTGTCAAATCTGACCGACATGTTACCTGAGCTCAACTTATCCAGAAGATCGTTCGCCCGGGCTTCCAGCGCCGGTATGGCTTCTTCGACCAGCAGAGCCGGAATGCCGTTGGCGCCGAACGCGGTTTCCAGCTGCCTGGCGCGGCTGATCTCCCGGCGCGTCGTTTCCAGCTGACCGGTATACTTTTCAACCTGGATCTTCCGATCCTTCAGCACAGCCACCAGTTGCCCCGCCGCGCCATACTCCCGCTGAAGCTTCGTCCTTTCATCCTCAAAAGCCTGGAGACGGGCTTCTTCCAGTCCGATATCCGGCAGGTTTTGCGAAGCTTCTTCCAGTTCTCTGGCCTTGCTCTGAAAGATCGGCTCGATTTCGCTCAGCCGGGAAATATCCTTCCCCAGCTGCTGCTGCAGGGTATCCAGTTCACGCGACAAAGGCTCATTCTTCGCCTGGGCGGCATCCAGCCCCCGCTTTTGATCGTCGAAAACGCTCAAATCCCTCTTCTGCTCCCGCAGCGCCTTGTGCTGTGCTTCATCATAACCGAGAGCGTTCATCTCGTTTTCGATCTCTTTCAGGGCGGCCTGGTTTTCCTTTTCAAAATCCTGCCCTTCCAGGGAGTCGCGTGCCTGGGCATATTCCACGATCCCCTTCTTTTCCCAATCGGCAATGCGTGTGTCCAGGTCGCTCAAGCGCTGCGCCATCGCACTCAACTGCCTTTGCAGCGCGTGACGCGCCTGTTCATCCTGCTCCAGCAGGGACAACTTCTCACGCGTCTGATTCAGGTTGTCCTGGACGATCTTTAAAACGGCCTCGTTGGCACGGTACTGGTCACCTTTTGATGCCCCTTCACCCTCCAGCTCTTTGGCGTGGTGCTCCCGGTCTTCCTCCGTCCAGGGTTTTCCGCACACCGGGCACGACGATCCTTTCTCCTTCAACTGGCTGATCTTCTCTTTCAGCCTGTCCATTTCAATTCTCAACTGCCTGTTTTCTGCTGTTTTATTGGACTGCTGTTCTTTCAACCGTTCTGCCTCTTCCTGCAGTTCACCCTTTTTTTGAATTTTCTCCGCGATCAGATCGATCTGATCCTGAATGGACTGCATCTTCGAATGGACTTCCTGCCTGTCTTTGGAATCCTGTTCCACGCTTCTGGCCTGGGTTTCAAAGGATTCCAGTCTGGACGTCAGGGAGGCGCGCGCGTTTTCGATCGCCATGCGAACCTGCTGTGCCTTTTTTTGCAGCAGGTTGTACTTGTCCGCCATCTGATCCAGCTCCTCGACCCGGGCAGCCGCGGAGCGGAATCCGCTGTAACCCTGCTCGATGTCCGCGGACCGCGCCAGGATGTCTCGGAAGGCCGCGATCTCTTTTTCGCGCTGATCGATTCTTGCCCGGGTCCCGGCAATATCCTGCTGCAGTGAATCAACCTGGTTCTTCTGCTGCGAGACCAGGTTCCGCAGACCCTCGATGGATTTGATCCGGTCGCGGAGGATGCGCAGATGACGCTCTCGCTCTTCCAAAGCGGCGCTCTTTTCTTTCAGCTGGCTTTCCAGCCGCGCCAATTCAGATCTGCGCTGATCTTCCTCCCCGATCTCGCGCTCGCAGCTCTCAATCTCAGCCTGGATGCGGGTTTCTTCCTTTTCCATGCGCCTGCGGCAGGTGACCGCTTTTTCTTTATATATTTCCCACTGGTCCAGCCCCAGGATGGATCCGAGGATCCGCTTTCGATCACTGGCTTTTTGAGTGGCAAACTGGTCAGCCTTTCCCTGCAGGAAGAAGGCGGCGTTCGTGAAGACCTCGTAATCCATGCGCAGAGTGTCCTGGATCTTTTCTTCGGTTTTCCTCACCGTGGCTTCCGTCAGCGGCATCCACCCGTCGGTCGCATTGTGGATGAAAAAATCCAGCACGACCGGCTTGCCGCGCACCTTGGAGCGCTGGACGCGGTACAGATCCCCTTCGTAGAAGAAATCCAGTCCAACCTCCGCCTGATCGCACTGGTTGTTAATGACCGCCTCATCGGTGCGGCGAGCCTGACCGAAGATCACCCAGGTCATCGCATCCAGGAGGGACGACTTCCCCGCCCCGTTGGATCCGGATATGCACGCCAGGTCAAAAGACCCGAAATCGACTTCAACGAACTGCTGGTAGGAGAGAAAACCGGACAGCCTCAGTTTGCTGGGGATCATTTTTCACCTAATCTTTGAATTGCCGCTCGGTAGCAACATGAATTTCCTGGCGCTTGACCTGTAAAGTAAACAGGTCCCCCCGACACGTTTCGAATCATTTTCATCCTAGCCTGGCTGCTCATCAGAACCCTGCAAGATCTCTTCGGCCAGAACCCGCAAGGTGTCGATCTCTTGCTGAGGGATGTTCTTTGATTGCAGGTAATAGGTCAGCAGGTCGTAAGCGCTCAACTCGTTCACTCCCCTGCCGCCTGGCAGCCTGACCCTGGATTCGACCTGCTTCTTCTTGATCAGATGGAATTCGAAAGCTTTTTCCACTTTCCTGCGGATGGCAGCTTCATCCAGCATGGCATCCCAATCCCGCGGATAATCGATCACCAACCGCAGGATCGCCTCGGATATCTCCTCGCTTCCAGGGAGAATATCCAGGATCCTCCGCATGAACTGGCTGGCATCATCCGTAGGCGCGAATCGGATGGCCCGGTCAAGAAAGGGGCGTCCCTGCAGCTGGCAAAATTGCACCTCGGTTTTCCCTTTGAGGACATTCGCGATGACGAAATGCTTCCTGTCAAATGCTTCGTTGAAATCAACGCGCTCGATCGAACCGGGGTAAACGATCGGCGGATGATGACCCGCATTGAGATCCTGCGATTTGTGAATATGCCCCAGCGCGACATAATCCACGCCGGATTGTTTGAGCATTTGTTCGGGTAGCAGCATGTCCCTGCCCAGCATGACATTGCGCTCATTCCCGTAGGATGCGCCATTCACTGAGGCGTGCGCCAGGATGACGGTTGGCATGGCGGGATCGACCTCCAGCATCCACTGCCCGACCCGTTTTGATAGCCATTCCTCCACATCCAGCGGAGGTTGCTCATCCTTCCCGTCCCCCGCCTGCGCGGTGGGAACGCTCGTGCGGAACAACCAGGGGATGGCGATGACCTGCAAGGGCAGATCCCACAGGTCCCCGCTTTTGAGAAGACAGGGTTTATCGATGACTTTGATGAAAGGCACCTGCAGGGTGTCGAACTCCTGCAGCGTGGTGGCTCTTCCAGCCGCTGGAGACATATCGTGGTTGCCCACCAGCAGCAGCGTCGGAACAGCTGCCTGCGACAGCCTCACGATGCGTTTGCCCCACTCCCGCTGATAGGTCGGGGCGGGGTTGCGGTCTTTGTAGGTGTCTCCGGCAAAAAGCACCAGGTCGACCTTCATATTTATCGCGGAATCTACGATTTGATCGAGCGCGGCCAAAAAGTCCAGCACGCGCAGAGGCAGTCCGCTTTCAGGGTCCCGCCGACCCTGCGTGGCGATATCGATGTGCGCGTCGGCAAAATGGAGGATCTGCGCCATGTGCTTAGGGTGTCAGTCCAAGGCTGCCCAGCGCGTCGACAGCGGGAGTGAATCCCTCGTGGTAGCGCAGCGCGGTCCGGAAATCATCCTCGGCCTCTTCCTGGTCGCCCAGAGCCAGATAGGCCTGTCCGCGCCAGTAGTACGTCTCCTCCAGGGCGAATTCGTTATCCCGTACAGCCCCCAGCGCGTTGTTCGTTGCCAGGTCGATCACCCTTTGATACTGCCCGGTGTAAAAATAGGCTTTGTACGGACCTGTCTCGTACCAGAGGATGCGAAACGGCCGGTAAGTCAGATCTTCAGGCAGGGTGTTGTACAGCAAAAAAGCCGTATCATATGCCGCGGCCGCGCTGACGTAATCCTGCAGACCCACCAGGTTTGTTCCGATGTTGTACCAGGCGAAGAACTGCTCGCGCTGCGTGAACATCGCCGTCTCATTGGACGCCTGGATCCAGGCCCTGCGGTAGTTCTCCATTTCATCAGCATCCGCGCCAAGCAGCGAGACAGCCTCCTCCTGCCGGTCAGCGGAGTACATGACCAGGTACATGTAGTTGAAGGACTGCCATTCATTCAGCAGAACATCATAACCGATCTGGTAGTCCTCCCCGTCCTCGATATAGGAATCCTGTATTGTGAACATCCGCGAGTTGTCATCATAGCCCGTGATGACACCGTAATGCCCCATCCAGCTGGTCAGCCCGGTCAGGTCGTAGAAGAACACGCCCCGCTCGATCAGCACGGGAAAACCGGCCGCGATGAAGGTCCTGAGTGTCTGCTCAGATCCTCCCACGCGTATGAACCCGCCAAACCCAAGCGACTCCGCGTAATCCAGCATCTCATACAGCATGACATTCTTATCCATTGGATAGGGCTTGAGCGCTTTCCCCACGTCCTCGATTTTCCCGCTCCACCCCCAATAGGAGAGAAGCATGGACATGTTGGCGGGGGCGCAGTAATTATTGAATCCCCGCTGCGTGAAATACGTGCCGCCCTCAATTTTCGCGCTTGCCGGCAAGGGTTGCGGTGTTGCCGTGGCAGTCGGAGGGACATCCTGGGTGGCCAGCGGCGTCTGGCCGATAGCCAATGCCAGCGCGGTCATGGTGGCCTGCAGATCCAATGTCACGGATTGGTTTGGATTGAATCCGATCTGCTCAGGCGGGTTAAAACGCGCCCGCAGCTGTGTCGCCCAGTCGTTTAAGTGCCAGAGTATGCGCTCCCTGGTATCCGGTATGGCAAACAGCACCCCCGCAGCCACCAGTGCAAGCAGCAGACCTACCAGGAGGATCTTTTTCCATGTCTTTTTCATGACAAGATTATATCATTCAGCCCTGTTCACTTTTTAAACCAACAACCGGAGTGACCATCACTCCGGTTCAGTTTTTCCCACGATGTTCAGGCGCGCCAAAAACCTCGCCTGACCGGACGAACGTCTTCCGCGGTCACGAAAGCGGAGGGGTCCGCTTCCAGCACGATCGTGTCAATATCGTCCACTTCGCGCCGCCGTGCTGAGCAGTGCAGCACAGCCACCTTGCCGTCTTTTCCGTGCGCCGGAATCTCAGTTACCGCGTAGCCAGACTTTCTTAAAGCCTGGGCGATGGCCGCCCCCCGCGACGAGCTGATGATGGTCATCTGCATAAAACCAACCGCCAGCCGCCCTTCGATCAACATACCGATCACGTTTCCAGTGGCGAAACCAGCCGCGTACCCAAGGATATTGAGGAGTCCCTTGCTGCCGTCCGTGAGGATGGAGCTGATGGCAATGATGAAGATCAAGGATTGAAAAAAACCAAGCATCCACGCCAGGAATCGCCTTCCACGCACCACGAACAGCACACGAATGGTGTCCAGAGCCATATCGACCACGCGCAGAATGAAAATCAACAGCGCGAAAAGGATCGCCGTCCAGGAAAAGTCAAACGAGAAGTCCAGCATCCCTACTCCTTTCGTTTTTCGGGCATGTAGAACCCCGACATGTATTCTTTCAACATGCGCCGCGTGGAAAATTGCGGGGCAAGCGTGGCGATGGACTCCTTCATGCGGGCGATCCATTCCACCGGCAGATTATCCGCTGAGCGATCGTGATAAAAAAGCGGAACGATCTCGTTTTCCAGTGTCGAGTACAGGCTGTCCGCGTCTCGCGCGTCCTGATCCCCGATGTTCGGATTGTCCTCGTCATCGCCGATCGCCCAGCCATTGCTGCCGTTGAAGCCTTCGCGCCACCAGCCATCCAGCACGGAGAAATTCAGAACACCGTTCATGGCCGCTTTCATCCCGGACGTTCCGGAGGCTTCGTTGGGTCTGCGGGGGGTGTTCAGCCAGACATCCACGCCCTGAACGAGATAACGCGCGATGTTCATGTCGTAATCTTCCAGGAAGATCATCCTACCGCCTGTCTTGTGGTCCTTCACCGCGCGGTATATCTCCTGTATGATCAATTTTCCCGGCTCATCCGCAGGATGGGCTTTGCCTGCAAACAGGATCTGCACCGGCATGTTCGGGTTGTTGAGGATGTTCAGCAAGCGCTGGTAATCCCTGAGCAGCAGGTTCCCCCGTTTGTAGGTTGCGAAACGCCTCGCAAATCCAATCGTGAGCGCGTTCGGGTCCATCATCACGCCGGCTGCCAGCACCTGGGCGGGGGTACAGCGTCCCTCCAGCCAGGCCTGGCGTGAGTTGTTGATGGCATAAACCATTAATTTGCGCCGCAGGTGCCTTCTGATGGTCCACAATTCTGCGTCAGGGATATTTTTGACTTTCGCCCACATATCCGGGTCATCCAGGTTATTCCACCAGTCCGCTCCTAAATAGCGTTCGTACAGCACGCGCATCCTTCTTGCCAGCCATGTGCCAGTGTGCACGCCATTGGTGACGTACTGAATGGGAATGTTTTGTTCTTTTTCGGTTGGCCACAGGAATTGCCACATCCTGCGCGATACCTGGCCGTGCAGTTCAGAAACAGCATTTTTTCCCTGGGAGAGCCGGAATGCCAGCACAGGCATGCTGAACGCTTCTCCCCAGGGCTGATCGTGACGGCCCAGTTCCAGGAATTGGTCGCGGCTCAATCCCATTTTTTCCCAGTATAAACTGAAGTATTTTTCGATCATCCAGATCGGGAATATGTCGTTTCCCGCCGGGACGGGTGTATGGGTTGTGAAAACGCCTTCACTGTAAACCTGTTTTTTGGCCATTTCAAAATTCATGCCACTTTCCATCAATTCACGCAGCCTTTCCAGCGTGAGGAAGGCGGAGTGCCCTTCGTTCATGTGCCACAGGGTGGGCCGGCAGCCAACGGCTCGCAAAGCCCGCACCCCGCCGATGCCCAGCAGGATCTCCTGCGAGATGCGCACTTCAGGGTCATTGCTGTACAACCGCGCTGTCAAACCCCTATCCACGGGTGAGTTCTCTTCGACATTGCTGTCCATCAGGTACAGCCTGACCCGCCCCACCTGAACCATCCACAGCCGGGCGGCTATCTGCCTGCCCGGGAGATCGACGGATATGTAAACCGGTTTCCCGGACTCGTCCTCCAGCGGGATGATGGGCATCTCATAGAAATCAAGCCTCTGGTTCCTTGTTTCCTGCCAGCCGTCCTCAGTGACCTGCTGACGGAAATATCCCTCGTTGTAGACAAAACCGACCGCCACCATGGGCAGACCCAGGTCGCTGGCTTCTTTGAGGTGATCTCCGGATAAGACACCCAATCCACCCGCGTACACGGGCAGCGATTCATGCAGTCCAAATTCGAATGAAAAGTAAGCAATCTGCTCTTTGGACCTGCCCGGGTGCTGCTGGTTGAACCAGGTTTCCCCAGCTTGCATGTACGTGTCCAGCATGCTCATGACCAGGTCGTATTTGTCCAGGTAATACCGGTCGTTGGCAACAGCGTTCAGACGCGGCCGATCAACGCTCTTCAGAAAAGAGACTGGATTGTGATCCAGCTCATCCCAGGTCGCCTGATCGATCTGCCGGAACAGCTGTTGAGCTTCCGGATTCCAGACCCACCACAGGTTGTATGCCAGCTCCCCCAGGCGGCTCAACCGCTTTGGCAGATCAAAGTGGTTTGGTAATTTTGATTGGATGATCATCGTGTTTTAAATCCTGTCTTGGTAAACTGAGGGGGCATTATAACACAGGCATTTTTCCTGCTGGCAGACAACCTAGCCGGGAGACTGGATCTCGAAAGCGGAAATGACCCAGAAACCGTTCTCCTTGATCAGCGTGAACTGCACCTCAAGGTTGCTGTTTTGCGTGCTGATCCCCGCTGTCACATACGCCAATCCCATCATGTCGTTTGACGTGGCAGAACGGATGGCGAAACCCTCGATCATGCCGTCGATTTGAATCGCGTCGATGATCGTAGAGCCCGGATACCTGTCCTTCAGCACGCTGCTCATGTAGCCTTGAATCTGATCCGGGGCTTCCTGCACATCGGTGAGAAAAGCCTGCACGATGTTCTCAGGCGTGGTCCCGGTCCCATCCTGAGAGGCGGCTTCAAACCTTCCAGGACCAAAGGGGGTCAAAGTGGGGCCAGAGGCAGCCGGAGAAGAATGTGGATCCACATCAGCTGCGCAGGCGGTTGATGTGAATATGGCAAGCAGTAACAAAATGAGGATCGCTTTCATGGGCAAAAAAATTCCTCTTCCCTCCCAGGGAGAAGGGAAGAGGAAATCGACAAGTCTCCTTGATTTACGGGGTGGTCGTGTTGTTGTAGAACCAGTTGTATGCGTAATATCCAAGCGAGCTCTGCATCCGTATCGCGATCTGATAGCTGCCTGCCAGTGCCGGGGGTATGTCGTACGTGAGGGTGAAATACCCGCCCACGCCGGAATTCGTCGTGGCGACGACGATCCCTCCAATGCCGTATGAACCGTAAGGCCCCATGGTGACCACGAAATCCTGGTCCGGGGGCAAATTGTACACATCGATCGTCACCGTATCGTCCCTGACGACAGACATGATGTAGAAATACGGGTATCCATAATACCAGGACGGCACGCTGGACGAGCTGCCCGGGATGGGTGTCGACACCGTGGCTTCCACGACCGCGTTGTCAAACCAGTTATAGGCGTAATACCCCTGCGGGCTGTCCATGCGTATGGCGATCTGGGCTTTCCCCTTCAGTGAATCAGGTATGGAGAAGGTCGCGGAGAACGAGCCCCCGCTGCCCGAATCCACTGTCGCGACCATCGTGCCGCCGATGCCCAGTGTGCCAAAAGGTCCCATGCGCACGGCAAAGGTCTGGGATGCCGGGAAGTTGTAGGTCTGCACAGTGACCGACTCATCCTCGACAACGCTGGTGATGCTGAACGTGGGGATGTAGCCGTAATACGAAGACGACCCTGTGGTTGATGTCGCGCAGGTCGTGCACACGGCAGAACCGCTGTAGTTGTAGAACGAGTCGTAGAATCCGTATTCATTTTCCGTGGAATCCATGCGAATATCCAGCCAGTTCTTGTACTTGAGCGCGGTGGGAATCGCCACGATCATATCGTACGCTCCCGTGGTGCCAGGCGGGATCTCTCCCACCACGTACCCTCCCAGCGCCTGCGTGCCGTGCTCGCCCATGCGGATCACGAAGTCCACCCCCTCAGGCAGCCCCAGGAACCGCAGGCTGACCGAAGTGGTCGGCGCCACGTCGGATATCTCGAAATAGGGCAGCGCATCCGCCCGGGATGTCTTCACGCTTCCCAGCAGCAGGACGGAAACCAACACACATGCCAGAAGCCAGCGAGACGCACGCGATGTTATCAGGACGCGCTTCGTTCCAAAGCGAAAATTGGACAAACTCTCCTTTGCCATACGACCTCCCGTATTCAATTGGACTGATTCCTTATTAGTATAGCTTAATTCCGGGTTGATTTTCAACTAGGCAAGACATGTGCCAGAAAACCGTCTTCCAGTCCGGTCCTGCAGCTGCCGTGAATGGATTCGCTGCATTATTCTGCTGGCACCCTGATAAATTCCATCGGCTGGTCCGCACTGATGAGCGTCAGCGTGTCACCCACCACCTTCCAGTCGACCTCCTGACCGGCCAACAACGACCCGCCGGCTTCTTCGCTCGCAATGAAACGCAGCGTGTCATCGTCCGCGAATTCATATTGAAGATCGACCGCCACGCCTGACACGGATATTCTCAGCAGGCCATCCTTGGTGAATTCGAAGATCAAATCACCCAAACCCTGCTGGCTGAGATCGTTCGTTGATTTCCAGCGGCCGATCAATCTGCTGCGAGGTGTACAGGCTGAAATCAGCAAGACCGCTCCCAGCAGGAGAATCAAACCCTTTTTTGTTAATTTGTTCATGCTTCCTCCGCTGCTTAGATTATAGCAACACAAACGGATCTCTTTTCAACTTGACACAGCAATAGTATATTGAAGGTCCGGGAGAATATCATGATCGAAGGAAGCTATCATTTTCCACAACGGTTTTTATGGGGCACAGCCACCTCCTCGCACCAGGTGGAAGGCGCAAACACCAACAACAACTGGTTCCTCTGGGAACAGCAACCAGGAAGGATTGATCGCAACGACACCTGCGGGATCGCGGCAGACTGGTGGGCTGGGAGGTGGGAGGAGGATTTTACGCGCGCCTACGAAGACGGCCACAACGCGCACCGCTTCTCGCTCGAATGGAGCCGGATTCAGCCGTTTCCCGGCAAGTGGGACAAGGCAGCCCTGGACCAGTATCACCAGATGGCAGCCTGGCTCAAGCAGCACGGCATGACCCCGATGATCACCCTGCACCACTGCACTGACCCCATTTGGCTGGCAGAGATCGGCGGGTGGGAGAACGATGACACGCCTGACCTGTTCAATGATTTCGTCGAAAAGGTCACCGGGTCACTGAAGGACGTGTGCGATCTGTGGTGCACGATCAACGAGCCCAACGTCTACGCCATCGACGGCTACGTTTTTGGCGACTTTCCTCCCGGGAAGAGTGATCTGGCGGCCGCCTTTCGCGTGCTGCGCAACATGCTCAAAGCGCACGTGATGGCTTACGACAGCATCCACCGCCTCCAGGTTGAATCCAGGGTGGGTTTCACCATACAGCATACACCCATGCAGCCAAGGTCAGCTCTTTCCCCGTTCGATAGATTCTTCGTGAAGCTCTTCGGCTGGGCTTGGAACGATTCCTTCGCTCAGACCATGAGAAGCGGGGTGTTTCGGTTCTTGAACAAAAAAGAGTCCATCCCCGAAGCCATCCATCGCATGGATTACGTGGGGCTCAATTACTATTTCATCCAGCAGCTGTTCCTGTCCATGCGTTCTGTGCTGCTACCTGGCCGCCGCTTTCCGCCCGGCACAGAATTGAGCCCTAGCGGGAGTTTCGGCAACAATCCACAGGGGATCTTTGAGGCTTTGAAATGGGCTAGGACCTTCGACCTGCCCATTTACATCACGGAAAACGGCATCGAGGACGCGGCCGATACGCTGCGCCCGCGGTACCTGCTGGAGCACTTGCATCAAACCTGGCGTGCGGTAAATTTCTGCTGGAAGATCAAGGGGTATTTCCACTGGTCCCTGGTGGACAACTTCGAATGGCAGGCGGGTTGGAGCCAGCGTTTCGGCCTGTACGGCCTGGATGTACGCACGCAGAAACGTTCGCGCACCAACTCGGCCCAAATTTATTCCTTGATTTGCAAAGAAAATGGGATCACTTCGGATCTTGTGCGGCAGTTCACGCCCGAGATCTACGAAAAATTGTTCCCCCAGGAATAAAAAAAAGGCTCCAGAAATGATCTGAAGCCCCGCTTGAATAGCCTGGAAAATCCTATTTTTTTTCTTTTTCGCTCTTGTCTTCTTCTGCTTCCTCGCTCTTTTCTTCACCCTTGACTCCCTTTTGAAAAGAACGAATACTTTTACCCATTTCCCCGGCAAGCTTTTCGATCCTGCCCGGGCCAAAGAGAAGCAGGATGACCAATAAAATCGCCAGTATCTCTGGAAAACCTATGTGCATGTTTCACGCTCCTGACGGCCACAGCCGT
>CAZCHK010000042.1:0-19416 GCA_964498605.1 uncultured Anaerolineaceae bacterium
TTTTCCCGCCAGGTCAGAATCCGGCAAAACACCATCGCTGAGCATGATTTTTCCACCTGTCGGACGGACCAAGCCTGCCATCGCCCTGAGTATCAACCGCTGCCCTGATCCTTCCATCCCTGCCAGACCTATCACCTCACCGCGTTTTACGTCCAAATTGATATTTTTTATCTTGAAATTCTGATCTTCAATTTCCAGGTTTTGAATGTCAATCAGGCTTCGTTCCTGCTTTTCACACAATTTTTCGGATTTTTTCACTTCCTTACCAAACATCATTTGAACCAGGTGACTCGTCTGATAAGGTGGGTTCACTTCTCCCACATTCTTCCCTTGCCTGAAAACCACGATCTTATGGCAAAGACCCTCAACTTCCTCCAGCTTATGGGATACGAAGAGAATCGCCTTGCCCTCATTGGCTAATTCGTTCACCGCAGTAAAAAGCTTTTCTTTCTGGCTATCGCTGATCCCCGTGGTCGGTTCATCCAGAATCAGTACCCTCGCACCAAGCCACAATAAACGCAGGATTTCCAGCTGCTGCCTTTCACCGACTGTCAATGTTTCCACATACGAATCGGGTGAAAAATTAAAATTAAATTTCTTCTGAAGATCCGTTAACTCTGCGAGAGCCTTCCTTTTAGAAGGGAAAAGCCTTGTCGTAGATTTGAGCATCAGATTCTCGATGACCTTCATGGGTGGAAAATCAAGGGGATCCTGATGCAGCATGCCTATCCCTTTGGATATGGCATCGGAAGGAGATTTGATTCTCACCTTTCGGTCATCCAGATAGATTGAGCCGGAATCCGCGCGAAGGAATCCCGAAAGGATTTTCATTAACGTACTTTTTCCAGCCCCATTTTCCCCCAGAACACCCACAATCATTCCGGATTTCACTTCAAGCGAAATGTCATGGTTCGCCTGAACTTTGCCAAAGTGTTTGCAAATACTTCTTACCTGAACATTCATAAGTCCTTCTGGTTTGTTGGGTTGATTAAAAAGGGAAGGCAGCAAGCTGCCTTCCCTGATCACCAATCATCTATTAAGGCAGGCTTTGACCTTCCATGCCTTCAAGCAACTGCGGCAGGTACCAGATCTGCAGGTCAGTAGCCGCAACACCCTCTGCCAGGAATTCGCTCCCGTCCTGGTAATTCAACGGCCCTATGAAGAGATTCAATCCGCCCGCCAGCTCAGCGATGAAGCCATCCAGCGTGGTCGCATTCTCTGCGCTCAACGCATTGCCTTTCACAAAACCAACCGCTGAAGTGTCCGGATTGTTGATATCAGCCCAATCAGGGTCCAGCCATGTAAAGCCGGGTTCAAATGTTCCGTTGGCAACATCGGTGATAACCCGCAGATATTCTGGACCCCAGTTGAAATATGGGGTTCCAAGGCACACATCCGGGGCAGTATCGCAAGCCGACTTGTAATCGTAAGGAATCGCATACACTTCTTTACCCTGCCCGGCAAACGTGTTGGCCTCCACCAGCGCTTCTGTCGTGTCGATCCCTGAAATCACGACATCGAAGTCTGAGTTGAAGAAATCATCTGCAACCTGGGTGGGGTCCTGTGTAAACCCGGGAATATTGAACCAGAATCCAATCCATGTGACTTTGAATGTTAAAGGTTCAGTCTCACCCCGGTAGTTCTCCCAGCAGTAATTCGCGCCAAGGTAGACGGAAGCGGCCAGGCGGCGTGTCTCTTCGTTGATTAACGGTCCAAGATAACCGATTTTGCCAGTTTTGGTAGTCAACGCAGCGGCGCAGCCAGCCATCATTTTGCCGTATTCCATTTTTCCCATGGTGTTATACAGGTTCTCGTAGCCTTTATAACCATTGCCTTCCACCCATGCACCATCCCCTGATGCATGGATCACGTAGATTTCAGGGTGATTAGCGGTAAATTCATGAGCGCTTTCCTTCATGTCATCTGAATTGAAAATGATAACCTGCGCGCCTCGATCAATCAGTTCCTCCGCCAGCTGCGCGGGGGTGGAGTCCGGGCGGTCAGCAACATTGACCTTATCAGTATAGATGAATTCGGATCCTACCAGTTTCTCCTGGACATACATCCCTGCATCATAGTGGGCTTCGCTCCATCCATGATCGTTGTACGGTCCCACCATGAGCATGCCAAATACGACAGGTTGCGCAGCTTCGGTTGCAGGCTCTTCTTCCGCAGCAGGACCCTCTTCTGTCTTGGGTTGGCAGGCAGTGAGCGCCAGTACTGCCACCATCAATAAACTTAAAAACAACCACAATTTTTTCATCCTTCTTCTCCTTTTCGCTGTTAGTCTTGTAAAGCTGGAAAAACCTCCCCTGATCAACCACCTCCTTCTCGGTTTTACTGAAAGACATTACACAAAATTATTGTACTCTAAAACCAAATCACAAGGCAACACAAAATTCAGGGTCGAGAAAAACCACGACCCTGAATAAAATTTCAGTGTGTAATCAACGTGCCCGTCTCTCCTCGCAAAGCGCGGCCGATATTCTCAGGGTTGGTGATGATCGCCTGTTTGCCTCCAGATTCCAAGAACTTGAGAATCGCCTGAATCTTGGGCAACATGCTGCCTTTTGCGAATTGGCCACTATCCATATGCCTTTTTGCTTCCGCAATAGTCATTTTATCCAACCACTTCTGATCTGGTTTATTGAAATTAATGGCCACTTTTTCAACCGCGGTGCTGATAACAAAAAGGTCTGCTTTGATCAGAGTCGCCAGCACGGATGACCCGAAATCTTTGTCGATTACCGCCTCCACGCCGATCAGATTACCTTGTCCATCCTCGATCACGGGGATACCGCCACCTCCCACGCCCACAACCGTGAATCCTGCATCGACCAGTTTTCTTATCGCCAAGGCCTCAACGATCTTTTTCGGGATTGGACTGGCAACCACTCTTCTCCAACCTCGTCCAGCATCTTCAACGACTGTCCAACCGTCCGTTCTGGCATGCGCTTTGGCAGTTTCCTCGTTCATGAATGAACCAATAGGTTTGGTGGGATTCTGGAATGCCTGATCCTCGATATCCACAACGGTTTGTGTGACAACAGCAACGGCATCCTTCTGGATCCCGCGGGCTTTGAATTCATTATGTAAAGCCATTGTAAACATGTACCCGATTGCGCCCTGCGTGTCAGCGCCACAATAATCCAATGGAACCGCGTGCAACTCATGAGAGGCCAGTTCGCTTCGGCGCAGAATAAACCCAACCTGAGGGCCATTTCCATGGGTCACCACGACTTCCCACCCTTGTTCAATCATGTCTACAATATGACGCATGGATTCCATGCCAGCTTCGTATTGATCCTTGATCGTTCTGTGCTGTTCGTCTTTAATCAGAGAGTTACCACCAACTGCTACAACCGCTACACCTTTATTCTTCATAAAAATTTATCTCCAGTTTAATTAAAATCAAAATATCGGTTATCCCATGGTCAGCGCCATGACTGCTTTTTGGACATGCAAACGATTTTCTGCTTCGTCGTACACAACGGATTGAACACCATCAATCACACCATCGGTCACTTCGATATTCCTGTCAGCAGGGAGTGGATGCATGTATATGGCATCATCCTTTGCCATTGCCATCCTGCGTTCATCTGTTATCCAGCCTTTATACCTGCTGATGATTTCAGCTCCGGCTTTTTCATCCGATGTGTGCACCAGCGCGCCCCATGATTTCGCGTAAATCACGTCAGCGTTCTTGAAAGCTTCATCCATATCATGGACAACCTCAAAACCCACCTTGTATTTCTTCGCTTGTTCACGCGCTTGTTCCATGACTTCGGGCATGAGTTTGAATTCCGGCGGATGCGCCAGGACAACATCCATGCCAAAGCGCGGCATTTGCAGGATCAAGCTCTGGGGAACAGAGATCGGTTTCTGATAGGAAGCAGCGTAAGCCCAGGATACCACCATTTTTTTTCGTCTCAGATCTCGTCCTTTCTTTTCAATGACTGTCATCAGATCCGCCAGGCATTGAAAGGGGTGATAAACATCACACTGCATATTCAAAATTGGAACGCGCGAGTACCTTGCGACATCATTTATATAATTGTTACCGGCTCCCCAATCGCAATGCCGGATTGCGATGCCATCGAAATAGCGGCCAAAAATCTCCCCAATCTCTTTGGCAGTATCTCCATGAGAGATCTGGGTCGTGCGGGATTCAATAAATGCGGCGTGCCCTCCCAGCTGTGCCATTCCAGCTTCAAATGAGCCACGCGTGCGGGTGCTGCTGAAGAAGAACAACATCGCAAGAACCTTGTCGCGAAGATAGGCATGAGATTCGTTCAAGGCGCGTTTTCGTTTCAAGTCGAACGCCACATCCAATACTGTTTCGACCTCCTCCTTGGAAAGATCAAGATCGCCAATAAGGTCACGTCCCTTCAAAAACGTCTGCATATTTCCTCCAAAAAAATGTTTGAATTTTCATTGCGCGTCAATTGAGTAGTCTTCCGTTTTTTTACACTCCTATTAAATCAAACCCGGAAGTACGGAGTAGAATTCCGTTGCCTTTACAACATCGTTTAAGGAAATGCGTTCCCCAACTGTGTGCGCAAAAACTTCATCCCCAGGGCCAAATCCTATCGAGGGGATTCCCGCTTTTCCAGCCCAATAGATCCCATTGGTACTGAACTCCCACTTTCCGGTCTCGGTGTCAGGCAAACCGATCCATTTACGAGCCTGGACACCAGCCTGAACAAGCGGGTGGTCCTCCTCAAGAACCCATGCCGGAAAATATTTATCCACGGGAAATTTAAAACCAGTGTATGAAGGTTCATCGTAGAAAAGCTCTTCAATGGCAATCGAATGCCGGTCCTCTTCAGGGACAAGCGCTTCAATTTGCATTCGCACCTGCTGCTTGGTCTCACCAAATGTCATCCGGCGGTCAATGAAGAGCGTTGCTTCATCAGGAACAGCATTGATGCTGGGTGTTCGAACCCTCATATCGCTGACGGTAATCTTCCCATGCCCAAGAAAAGGATGATCGCCTAGGTCTTTTTCCATATCACGGATGCCACTGATGATGGGCAGCAATTTGTATATCGCGTTGTCACCCAGATGATTGCTTGCCGCGTGTGCGCTGACTCCTTTCGCCACCACCTTTAATTCAAGCCGTCCTTTGTGCCCCCGGTAGACCTTCATGCGTGTCGGTTCACCAATCACCACGAAATCGGGCTTCACCTGAGGGTCGACTTCTACGAAGCAGTTGGGGGCAATCCCATCACACCACTCCTCCATATTGCCGAAATAATAAGCGCTCCATCCTTCCAGGAGGCCAAGATCACGCGCGATTGATAAACCGTAGATCATACCGGGAGTACTGCCTTTTTCATCCACGGCTCCGCGTGCATACAGAATATTGTCCTCGACCTTACCCTCGAAAGGGTCCCATTCCCACGCTTGCGGGTCCCCTATACCCACGGTGTCTATGTGGGAGTCATATACGATGCTGCGGCTGCCATTGCCTATCCTGCCAATGATGTTACCCATCCGATCGAAGCGAACCTCATCAAATTGAAGCTGTTTCATCTCCTCTGCAATACGCTCGCCGACCTTTTTTATATTGGAGTCCATGCTGGGAATTGCGCAAATTTCACGCATGAACCTGATGATCTTTTCGGATGAATATGCAACCTTCTGTTGTAATCTTTGAATAATTGCCGTATTTACCATGATCACTCCAAAATTCGATCTGAATATCAGAAACGAAAATTCTAATTTTTGGGGAATTCTTTGTACGAAATTCTTCTGTTGACATAGAAATTAAAATAACCGGGAATAAAGTAAGTGTACATGAAATCCACGACCGCCCCTTTGATATCGTAAAGATAGGAGACCATGGTCAGAAGGACATCACCCCGTTGAATCTGAAGCGCTTTGGCGATATCCGGATTTGCACCACTGGCGCTGAGATTTGTTTTGGCATGCGAAAGCAGCGGTGTGCCGCGTTTAATCAGCAGGTCAAGCACCGAGCCGTTGAACCCGTTGCTCAGATCATCGGGAGTCAGTACGTCCACCGGCAGATAATCCACGAGGAAAGCGATGGGACGGTTTTCGGTAAAGATCACCCGTTTAACTTCCAAAATACTTTCCCCCTGCGGGACGCTCAAGCCCGCAGCGATCACCTCATCGGCTTTGATGGGGTTGAGAAATAGATCACCCATCGTAACCTCCAAGGAAATCTTTCTGGCGCGGGATTCAATGGACTCAAGCATTTCCAAGCCGGCTTCAATTTGAGAGATCGGGCCTACAACGAAAGTGCCCATTCCCTGTCTCCTGCGAATCATCCCCTGGACTTCAAAAGTCCGCATGGCTTCGCGCAGCGTCGCCCTTGAGACATCAAGCTTTGCTGCCAATTGCGGCTCGGGTGGGAGCTTGGCATTCGGTGAGGTTTTTTTGATGATCTCCTCCAGTTCCCTCAGCAAGCGCATATACGGCCTGGCAGTGTTCTTTTGTTCTTTCTTCATCATAAATCTCCTTGGATTCTCACTCTACAACTGAGATAAACTCAAACTTATCCACATCCACCAACCCTAGATCTGTCAACCGCAGCGACGGGATGACGACCAGCGCCAGCAGGCTCAACTGCATGTTCGGGTTATTCAACGCGCATCCACAGGTTTTAAAGCCACTCAGCACACTCTCCGCTCTCATGGCAACCTTTTCAGCTGGCTCGTTGGACATCAATCCTGCAATGGGAAGATCGACTTTTCCAATCGTTTTCCCATCCCTGACGACGATCTGACCGCCGCCGCACGCTGCGAGTCTGTTGGCAGCCAGTGCCATTTGCTGCTCATCGGTTCCCAGTACGATCATGTGGTGGCAATCATGCGCCACGGTCGTGGCGATGGCGCACTTCCCTTGCAGGCCAAATCCGCGCACGAACCCAATCTTGACCCTGCCGGAATTTTTGTGGCGCTCGATCAAGCCAATCTTCAACACATCGTTTTCTGGATCCACGGCGACAAAATTGTCGCTGATTTTCGCTTGTAATTTTAAATGTCCGGTTGGTGCCTGACCCTCCACGATCTCAATGACATTCACTTTGGCGTCTTCTGCAATCACGCCTTCAGGAATTGGCAGAGAAAAGTCGTCCGCCTTGATCTCGCGCGGAAAATGGACCGAATCGCAGGCCCAGGCTGGAAAATCCACTCGCTGAGGTTCGATGATCAATTTACCACCTTGTGCCAAAATCTGCCCACGGCACATGACCAGATCGGGGCGTAAATCCTCGATTTTAGGAGCGATCAGAATATCGGCATACCTTCCTGGAGCAATCATGCCAATATTTCGGCTGACCCCAAAGTATTCCGCGGTATTAAGCGTTGCCATTTGAACAGCCAGCATGGGAGAAACACCTTCAGCGATGGCGTGTCGCACAACGCGGTCCATGTGCCCGTCCCCGACCAGGGTGCCGCAGTGAGAATCATCGGTGCAGAGCAAAAAACGGCTGGAATTCAAGCCCAGCTTCTTCAACGCTGCTACCTGCGCCGCCACATCCTTCCAGCCCGAACCGTAGCGCAGCATCACGCGCATCCCCTGCCGGGCGCGAGCCACCGCATCCTCAAGCCTGGTCCCCTCGTGATCGTCCTGGGGACCGCCAGCAGCATAAGCGTGGAAAGGATGACCCAGATCGGGCGAGGCGTAATGCCCGCCGATGACCTTGTTTGCCTGCCGCGTGATGGCCATTTCGGCGTGCACCTTGTCGTCTCCGCTGTAAACACCGGGGAAGTTCATCATCTCGCCCAGACCAATGATGCCTGGCCAGGTCATCGCTTCGGCCACTTCACTGGGACCGATCGTTTCTCCAGGGGTTTCAAAACCGGGAGCTGAAGGTACGCAGGACGGCATCTGGACGAAAACATGGATCAGCTGCTGCTGCGCTTCATCCACCATCAATCTCACCCCGCGTAAGCCAAATACGTTCGCGATCTCGTGCGGATCGATGAACATACATGTGGTTCCATGGGGGATGACCGCGCGAGAAAACTGCGTCACGGTCAGCATCCCGGATTCAACATGCATGTGCGCATCCAGCAAACCCGGCATCAAATATCTACCTTCAGCCTCGATGATGCTGGTTTTTTCCCCGACGCAGTGACCGGCATCAGGTCCAACATAAGCGATCCTGTGCCCCAGGATGGCGATATCACTGTGGGGGATCATTTCACCACTCTGCACGCAGACCCAGATGCCGTCGCGGATGACCCTATCAGCGGGCTGCCGACCCATGGCGCAGTGCACCAGCGCGCGTGTGTCTTTATAACCAAATCCTATACTCATCGTTGTTCCTTTGGATTTATGCGTGCTCCAGCAGCCGCCGGGCTGCCGCGTTGTGCCTGGTGATGTGAGCAGGCAGGTCCAGGGTCGTCAGGCTGCCGTCCCGCACAATTCTCTTCCCACCCACAAAAGCCTGGTCAACGTTTACCGGCGAGCACATGACAAGGGCGGCCACAGGATCTGAAAGCGCTCCCGCATATTCCAGCCGGTTCAGATCGATGGCAATGAAATCAGCGCATTTGCCCTTCTCCAGCGAACCGATGTCATTTCTCCCAAGGACAGCCGCTCCTCCCCTGGTGGCCATTTCAAGGGCTTCTCTGGCAGTCAGAATGGGCGGTTTTCCTTCCATGGACAGGCTGGCGCCTTCCAATCCAGCTTTGACCCGTGAAAGCAGCAGGGCCTGCCTTGTCTCCGCCAGCAAATGCGATCCATCATTGCTGGCAGACCCATCAACGCCAATCCCCACGTTTATCCCCGCCGTAAGAAATTGTCTGATCGGGGCGATGCCGGATGCCAGACGCATGTTGGAAGACGGACAATGCGCCACTCCACACCCAGTCTGGGCGTAGATATTGATCTCTTCTTGGTTTAGGTAAACACTGTGCGCGAACCACACGTCCTCACCTGTCCAATCCAAAGACTGCATGTAACCCACAGGACGGTAACCGAACTTCTTCTGGCAGAAGATCTCTTCATCCTCTGTCTCTGCCAGGTGGGTGTGCAGGTGAATGCCGTACTTTCGCGCCAGTTTTGCGCTTTCCCTCATGAGGTCCCCGGTCACGCTGAACGGCGAGCATGGAGCAAGCACCACCTGCGTCATCGCTCCGGGATTCGCGTCATGGTATCTTTCGATCAAGCGAAGTGAGTCCTGAAGGATGGATTCCTCGGTTTCGACCACGCTGTCCGGCGGCAGGCCTCCCTGGCTTTCCCCCAGGCTCATAGACCCTCGCGAAGCGTGTAAACGCACACCGATTTCCAGAGCCGCGGCGATCTCATCGTCCAATTTCGATCCATTCGGGTACAAATAAAGATGATCCGAAGCGGTTGTGCATCCTGATAGAACCAGTTCAGCCAATGCTGTTTGCGTGGACACGTATATATCATCCGGCCGCATCCTCGCCCAGATGGGATAAAGTGTCTTGAGCCAGTTGAAAAGGTTGGCATTCTGAGCCGCGGGAATCGCCCGGGTCAGTGTCTGGTAAAAATGGTGATGTGTATTAATGAAACCGGGCAATACAATATGATCCGACAGGTCGATCACTTCATCTGCCTGGTCGTGAAGATCCTGCGTTCTTCCTACAGCCTCAAGAAATCCATCGCGGACATAAATGGCGCCATCGGCTATTTCGCGGCGGCTCGCGTCCATCGTGACCAACGTGTGAATATTCTTCACCAAGGTGCTAGTCATCATACTCCTTTCCAGACCTGTAAAAATCTCTCGCACCACTATGATCCCAATCATTGCAGTGCGAGAGAACCGTTGTGCCTACGAAAACATCATCCAGTTGTCAGACATATGAAAAAGTGTATCAAACTATTGTCTACCTGTCAATTGTCAGACAACTGAGTACTATGCGTCAGCGATATCTGCCGCCTTGAGTGTGTTTTGCAGGAGCATGGCGATGGTCATCGGGCCTACTCCACCGGGAACCGGTGTGATCGCGCCAGCGACTTCCTTCACACTCTCATAATCGACGTCACCTACCAATCGGTAACCGCGAGGCCTGTCAGCATCCTCTTTTTGATTGATGCCCACATCGATCACGATGGCTCCCGGTTTTACCCAGGAGGCTTTCACCATCTCCATTCTTCCTACCGCGGCGACAAGCACATCAGCCCTTCGCACGACATCCTCAAGATCCCTGGTTTTGGAGTGGCAGATAGTCACTGTCGCATCCGCCTTGACCAACAAGAGAGCAACCGGCATTCCCACAATGTTCGACCTGCCTAGAACGACCGCGTTGATGCCACTCAGGGTTTGGAATTCCTTGTACAGCAGGTACATGACTCCCGCGGGCGTGCAGGGCACAAAATTTGGCTGGCGTCCTTTTTGCGCCAGGCGTCCAATGTTGACAGGATGAAAGCCATCCACATCCTTATCCAGGTGTACGTTGCTGAGCACCTTCTCTTCGTCGAGCCCGGCCGGTAGGGGCAGTTGCACGAGAATACCGTGAACACGCCCATCCTCGTTCAACTGCCTGATCAAAGCTTCCACCTCCGTCTGGCTTGCTGATCCAGGAAGCTCGTGGGCGTATGAGATGATCCCCGCTTCCTGGCAGGCTTTGTGCTTCGAGCGAACATAGACATGCGAAGCTGGATTATCCCCCACCAGCACTGTGGCCAATCCCGGCGCGTCTTTTCCGCTGCGAACCCGGATGGCTACCTTCTCCTTTATCTCATTGCGAATTTGTATCGCGATGGCAGCGCCATCGATGATCCTGGCTGTCATAGTCACTCCTTTATGAAATGATTATACACAACCACCGCGGCCTCTTCACGTGTATTTCAGCTATAATCTGGGGATGGAGACCATGATATGAGTCGATTATGCGTCATTGGAACTGGATATGTCGGTTTGGTAACGGGTGTGTGTTTCGCGGATCTGGGCAATCATGTCACCTGCCTGGACCTGGATGAAAAGCGCATCGAAAACCTAAAAAAAGGCATCCTGCCAATCTACGAACCGGGGTTAAAGCAGCTGCTTGACCAGAATGTCCTCGACGGTCGCTTGGTTTTCACGTCATCGTACGCGGACGCCATCGATGGATGCGAATTTGCTTTCATCGCAGTCGGGACGCCTTCCGGAGTGGATGGAGAAGCCGATCTTCAATACGTTCAACAGGTAGCTGAATCCATCGCGGAACATGTCTCAAAAAGTGTGACCGTGATCAACAAATCCACCGTTCCGGTCGGAACAGGTGACTGGGTCGCGGAGGTAATCATGAATCGCCGCTCCGGGAAAGCGCTGGACCTGAAAGTCGTCTCCAACCCGGAATTCTTACGCGAAGGCTCTGCGATCAATGATTTTATGAACCCCGATCGGGTTGTTTTAGGATCTGAGGATAAAAAATCTGCAGAGGAAGTGGCCACTTTGTATCAACCACTGCGATGTCCGATCCTCATCACGGATCTGCGCACGGCAGAAATGATCAAATACGCATCTAATGCTTTTCTGGCTACTCGGATATCATTTATTAACGAGATCGCCAATATCTGTGAGCAAATGGGTGCTGATGTGCGGGAAGTCGCTCGCGGTATGGGCATGGATAAACGCATCGGTCCCGCGTTTCTCGACGCGGGTATAGGCTGGGGGGGAAGCTGCTTTCCAAAAGACGTTAAAGCTCTTGAACACATGGCAGACCTGCACGGCACTCATCCTCAGCTGCTGAAGGCGGTCATGGATATCAATCGCAACCAGCGGCGCCAGGTGATCGTCAAACTCAGAAAGACACTGGGCAGTTTAAACGGAAAAACCATCGGCGTATTGGGACTATCTTTCAAACCGAATACCGATGACGTCAGGGACTCGCCATCGCTGGAGATCATCCATTTACTGCAAAACGAAGGAGCGGTGATCAAAGCGTATGACCCGCAGGCAAAGGAAAATGCCTCCAGGCACCTCAAAAAGGTCACACTCTGCGATGATCCTTACAGCGCTGCCCAGGATTCGGACGCGCTCGTGTTGGCCACCATGTGGAACGAGTTCAAGCAGCTTGATTTCACGCGCATCAAGAAGATCATGCGCCAGGCTGTGATTCTCGATGGACGAAATTTATGGGAAGCCAGCCATTTGACAAAGATGGGGTTCACCTATCTCGGTATGGGTTACGCGACCCGCATGAACAAGGGATAAAATCAACCGGCAGCCTGACTGCCGGTTGGACTTTCGCTACTTGCTGTGGTTTTGTTTGATGTATTCCTTCAAGAATTGCCCTGTGTAAGAATGCTTCACCCTGCAGATCTCCTCCGGGGTTCCACTGGCGATTAATTCCCCGCCCCGGTCCCCGCCCTCGGGTCCCAGGTCGATGACGTGGTCAGCGACTTTTATGATGTCAGGATTGTGCTCAATGATGAGGACAGAGTTTCCGTTGTCAACAAGCCGCTGAAGCACCTCCACCAGTTTGTGCACGTCCGCAGCGTGCAATCCCACAGAGGGTTCATCCAGCACGTACAGGGTTTTTCCAGTAGCCCGCCTGGATAGTTCCTTTGCCAATTTGACGCGCTGGGCTTCGCCACCAGAAAGCGTGGTCGCTGGTTGCCCAATTTTGATATACCCCAGGCCAACTTCCTGCAGCGTGCGCAACTTACTGGAGATACCGGGGATACTGGCAAAAAGATCCAGTCCTTTATCAACGGTCGTATCCAGCACATCCGCGATGGATAACCCTTTAAAATGAATTTGCAGCGTCTCGCGGTTAAACCTGGCCCCGTGGCAGACATCACAAGGAACATAAATATCCGGCAGGAACTGCATCTCGATGCGCAGCTGCCCCTGCCCCTGGCATGCCTCGCAGCGACCACCGTGAACATTGAATGAAAACCTGCCCGCCTTATATCCACGCATCTTCGATTCCGGCAGCTCCGTGAAGAGTGTTCGGATCTCATCGAACATACCCGTGTACGTCCCAGGATTTGACCGGGGCGTCCTGCCAATGGGCGATTGATCAATGTTGATGATCTTGTCCAGATGCTCGACCCCCTCAATGCGGTCGTGCTCGGCTCCCTGGCTGTGCGCGCCATTCAGAAGCCTGGCCAGTTCTTCAAAGAGGATATCAACCATCAGCGTCGACTTCCCCGAACCCGACACACCGGTGATGCACACGAATAACCCCAGCGGGATATCCACGTCGAGATTCTTGAGATTGTTGGCTCTCGCGCCGATCACCCGGAGCCACTTCCCGTTTCCCTTTCTTCTTTCTGTTGGCAAAGGCACGACAAGCCTGCGTGACAGATAGGCTCCAGTCAAGGATTCAGGGTTTTTGACGATCTCCTCCACCGGACCCTCAGCGACGAGTCTGCCCCCACGTTCTCCTGCCAGTGGGCCAAGGTC
Source organism: uncultured Anaerolineaceae bacterium (assembly GCA_964498605.1). Taxonomy (GTDB): domain Bacteria; phylum Chloroflexota; class Anaerolineae; order Anaerolineales; family Anaerolineaceae; genus JBGQAS01. The sequence goes on from CAZCHK010000042.1 coordinate 13,337, forward strand.
AACAACCCAGTCAGCCGTACGAATGGTCTCCTCGTCATGCTCGACCACCAGCACGGTGTTGCCCAGGTCGCGTAAGCCAATGAGCGTCTTCAGAAGGCGGGAGTTGTCTCTGGGATGCAGCCCGATGGACGGCTCATCTAAAACGTACAGCACGCCCATCAGTCTTGAGCCGATCTGGGTCGCCAGGCGGATGCGTTGAGCCTCACCTCCGGATAATGAACCCGCGGGTCTGCTCAGGGTCAGGTAATCCAGCCCCACGTTGACGAGAAAACCCAAACGGGCAGTGATCTCCTTGAGCACTCTTTCAGCAATGGCTCTGTGCCGGGAAGACAAGGGAGATGCTTCACTGGATAATCGGGTCACCCATTCCAAGGTGCGGTTCACCGGCCAGCCTGTGACTTCGATGATATTCCGGTCATCCACCGTGACCGCCAGGGCTTCCACGCGCAGTCTTTTCCCTTTGCATGCCTGGCAGGGTTTATCTGTCATGAATTCATTGATCTTGTTGCGAATGTACTCGGAATTGGTGTCCCGGTATCGCCTCATCATGTTGGGGATCACACCTTCAAAAGCCGTGCTCAACACTGTGTGGCGGTTATGCTGAGATTGAAAATCCATCTGCACTTCTTCCCCTTTTGTGCCGAACAGGATCAGATCGAGTTTTTCCTGTGGCAGTTCTTTTACGGGTCTGTCCAGGTCGATCTTGTATTTTTTTGCCACGGCTTCCAGCATTTGCCAGTAATATCCGCCTTCCTCGCGTGGTCCGCGCCACTCCAGGGATGCAATCGCCCCTTCATGGAAGCTGCGTTCCTTGTCCGGCACGACCAGGTCAGGATCGATCTCCAGCTTACTGCCCAAGCCCTGGCAGTCCGGACAAGCGCCGTGGGGAGTGTTGAATGAAAAGGTTCTCGGTTCGATCTCCGGCAGACTGACGCCATGCTCAGGGCACGCCAGGTGCTCTGAGAAAAACAGATCCTGAGGAGGATACAGCGACAGGTTTTGGACTGTCAGGTATCCCTCGCCAACTTTCAGAGCCGTTTCGATCGAGTCTGTCAACCGCGATCTGGACAAGCGGTGATCTTCCTCATCTTCGGGTTCATTGATCACCAGGCGGTCCACGACTGCCTCAATCGTATGGATCTTGTACCGGTCAAGTTCTATTTCATCATCCAGACTGTAAACCACCCCATCCACTCTCGCGCGCACGAACCCGGCTTTGCGAATATCCTCAAAAATACTTTGATAAGTACCTTTCCTGCCGCGAACGATCGGCCCCAGAACCAGGACTTTCGTCCCATCGGGAAGTTTTTCAACCAGGTCCACGATTTCTTGAGCGGATTGCTTAATGACTTCTTTTCCGCAAACCGGGCAATGAGGAATACCTGTCCTGGCAAAAAGCAGCCTGAGATAATCGTAAACCTCAGTAACTGTGCCGACGGTGGAACGCGGGTTGTGTGAAGTCGCTTTCTGATCAATGGAAACAGCGGGACTGAGGCCTTCGATGTAATCCACATCAGGTTTTTCCAGCTGTCCCAGGAATTGCCGCGCGTAAGCAGAGAGAGATTCCACATACCGCCGCTGCCCTTCAGCGAATATCGTATCAAAAGCCAGAGAGCTTTTCCCGGAACCGGAAAGACCTGTGATGACCACAAATTTATCGCGCGGGATCTCAACCGTGATGTTCTTCAGGTTGTGTTCCCGCGCTCCAACGACCCGGATTTTGTTACTGCTCATACATTCCTTTCGAACATATATTCTAACACGATTGAAACAAAAAGACAAACTGGCATTTTACCAATTTGTCCTTTTCCGCGCAATTTTTTTCAAATGCTTATGCAGGATTAATCCTGGATCTCGTACAGCTCGACAAGGACCCCCCCTGTGCTCTTGGGGTGGACGAACGCCATTTTTCTTCCTGGGAGCACGATGGGTTCCTCATTGATCAAGCGAACATTTTTTTTCTTGAGATCCGAGAGCATGCCTTCGATATCATCCACCTCAAAACACAGATGATGCATCCCTCCCCCCCTCTCCTGAAGGAACTTTCCAGCGCCAGTGTCCCCGGAGGTTGGTTTTACCAGCTCGATCTCGGTGTCTCCAACCGGCAGAAATGCTACTGCGACTTTCTGACTGGGCACTTCCTCGATATGGTGCAGGTGGATCCCCATGGCGTCCTGCCAAAATTTCAGCGCCTCGTCGATATCCGACACAACAATTCCAATGTGATTGATTTTTTTAATTTCGGTCATTTTTCTCCGATCAAATTATCCCCAGGACGGGGTCTGGTATTCACCCCAGGTATTCCGCAGGATTCCGCAGATCTCTCCGAGAGTCATGTCATTTTCGACACAGACCACGAACAATGGGAGCAGGTTCTCTTTGCTTCTGGCAGCCCGATCTACCTGTTCGCGCAATTCATTAACCTTTGGCTCGTCACGCTGACCGCGCAATCCCGCCAGGCGAGACCTCTGATTCTGTTCGATTGCCGGGTCAACGCGCAACTTCTCCAACTGCATGTCCTCGCTGATCTCAAACTGGTTCACGCCGACCACCACCTGGTCCCCGGATTCGATCGCCTTTTGATAGCGATAGGCTGATTCCTGTATCTCCCGCTGCATGAATCCTTTTTCGATGGATGCCAGCGCGCCGCCCATCTCATCGATCTTTTGAATGTACTCTCTGGCCCGCCGGCAAATTTCGTCGGTCAGGAATTCGACGGCATAAGCACCGCCCAGCGGGTCCACCGTGTCCGCGACGCCGCTTTCATACCCAATGATCTGCTGCGTGCGCAGCGCGATGCGGACTGATTTTTCGGTGGGCAGCCACAATGCCTCATCCATGCTGTTGGTATGCAGAGATTGCGTGCCGCCCAGCACCGCTGCCAGCGCCTGGATGGTTACCCTGACAATGTTGTTTTCCGGCTGTTGAGCCGTGAGCGTGGATCCACCGGTCTGGGTGTGGAAACGCAGCATCCAGTTTCTGGGATCCTTGGCACCGAACCTTTCCTTCATGATCTGCGCCCACAGCCTGCGCGCCGCGCGGAACTTGGCAACCTCTTCCAGGAAATTATTATGCGCTGCAAAGAAAAAGGATAACTGTGAAGCGAACGCATCCACTTCCAATCCCGATTGTATTGCCGCATCAACATACGCGATCGCGTCGGCAAGTGTAAAGGCGACTTCCTGCGCTGCTGTGGAACCTGCTTCTCGGATATGATACCCGGATATGCTGATGGTATTCCAGTTGGGAACCTCCTTCTCGCAATATTGGAAAATGTCCGTGATCAACCGCAGGGATGGCTTGGGCGGAAAAATATACGTTCCCCTGGCGACATACTCTTTCAGGATGTCATTCTGGATCGTGCCTCGCAGCTGCCTGGCCTCCACGCCCTGCCGCTTGGCCACAGCAATATACATCGCCAGAAGAACTGCCGCCGGTGCGTTGATCGTCATGCTCGTCGATACCTTATCCAAAGGGATCTGGTCAAAAAGCGTTTCCATGTCCCCAAGAGATGAAATCGATACTCCAACTTTTCCAACCTCGCCAAGCGCCATGGGATCATCCGCGTCGTACCCGATCTGCGTTGGAAGATCGAATGCCACGGACAGGCCGGTCTGCCCCTGCTGCAACAAATAACGGTAACGCTTATTGCTCTCTTCAGCTGAAGCGTAACCAGCGTATTGGCGCATGGTCCACAGTCTTCCCCTGTACATGGTTGGCTGTACGCCGCGGGTGAATGGGTATTCGCCCGGAAAACCCAGCTTATCCAGGTAATCATCTCCAGCTGGAAGAGCGACTCGTGGCAGCTCGATGCCAGAAGGGGATACAAATTTTTGTTTTCTCTCTGAAAACTTCTTTAGAGAAGGATTTAGAATCCCATCTTCCCACTGCTTCTTCCTTTTTTCAAGATCCATGTTTTTGTCCTTTTTGCGTGATAGTCTCAAGTATACCTGCGGGAAAAATGGCTGGCAATGGATGGAAATATCGGTTTATCAGGATTTTCCTCATGCGATTGCGGTGGAAGTTTCAATGAATCAAGATTTGTCTGGTATAATCCTGCCGCTCGAGTGTTGTACCCTTCACTCGAAGTTCAATCCCAGAAAGGGCTAGATATGAAAATCCTATTGATCAAAGATGTGTACAAGTTGGGTCGCGCGGGGGATGTCAAAAAAGTCGCCGACGGCTACGGAAGAAACTATCTTCTTCCTCAGGGTTTCGCAGTTCTCGCAACCAGCGGGGCTTTGAAGCAGGTTGAGAGAATCCGCGCGAAAGCAGCCCAGACCCGCGAAGTTCTCAACACGGAGCTAAAAGGCGTCGCCGAACAAATCCAGGGCCTTGAACTTTCCTTCAGCAGCAAGGCGGGTGAAACGGGTAAGCTTTACGGCTCGATCACCACGCAGATGATCGCCGATGCCATCGCGAAAAAGGTAGGCGCAAAGATCGATCATCGTCAGGTCGAAAGCCAGCCAATCCGTAACGTGGGTGAATACAAAGCCAGGGTCCGCCTGACCATCGACCTTACCCCAGAGGTCAAGGTCACAGTTACCAAGGAAGGAGAAGCGGCCGAGGAGAAACCCGTTGAAAAAACGAAGCGAGCTCCGCGCGAAATCAAAAAGCAGCCAGCAGTAGAAAGCTCGCCAGAGCCTTCAGAAGAAAACACTCCTGAAGTGGCTGAAGGACCAGCTGAAGAAAAAGCCGTTTAAATCACCAATACACAAATTTCAAAACCGTTGACACAAGGCTGTCAACGGTTTTGATTATTTATTTTGATACAATACACCAATGCAAAAATCAATCGGGCAGCAGCTATCGGCTGCCAGAAAACGAAAAAGAATTTCCCTGGCCAGCGTGGCTGAAGAGCTGTATATCCGTGAAGAGATTCTCCTCCTCATGGAGCAGGATCGATTCGCAGAACTGCCTTCCATTGCACAGGCACGGGGTTTCCTCAGGCTCTACGCGGATTTCTTAAACCTGGACCGCGCCAGCCTATTGGATCAGTTGACACCGCTTGAACCGGATCCAGAGGAGAAAACACGCGCAGAACCCGAGGAAGCGGAAGAAGAGAGGGAATTATCAGGGATCAAGGAAACTGCCCATCAAATACTCAGAGGAATATTTGCAAAAAATGACAAGCCAGACGAAGCGGCTACCAAAGCGGAACGCGTCGCATCCAAACCGGTAATCGCGGAAGTAACCACTGTTTTTTCTGAACACGAAGCCGACGAAGCGGAAAAGGTCCTTGAGGAGATCGGAGCGGAGATACGCCAGAACCGCGAGACATTGGGTTTGACCTTAAAGGACCTGGAACAGGCCACGGCGATCAAGGTAAAACACCTGGAGTGGATCGAATCGGGAAAACTTGGTAACTTCTCCTCACCCATCCAGGCAAGAGGTTTGTTAAACAATTACGTTAAATACATGAGCATGGATGTTGACGCAATCATGCTGCGCTACGCCAATGCGATGCTGGTCGATCGTCAGCAAGATTTAAAAACCAGCAGCGGTCCAAAAAAAAGGATACCCACAGGCAAATTTCTGACGGTACTTCAATATGTCTCTCCAAATCTCATGATCGGGCTTTTTTTGATTATTTCTATGGCATGTTTACTGGTCTGGGGCATAGACCGCATGGCAAAGAGCTCCATGACTGACACAAGCGTCAGCGCTCCACCGATATCAGAGGTTCTACTATCCACCCAGGAATCAACGCAGGAGGTTATTTCCATCGGAGAAGCCACCGATATCGCACTGACAGAGGAAAGCATATATGTCACGCCTGATGCCATCGCCACCTTCGACATGAATATCGCATCCCAGACACCCACTGAAGCTGGAAGATTGCAGATGAATGTTTCAGTCAACCAGCGCGCGTATCTACTGGTTATCACGGACGGTGTGGAAAAAGTGAACGGCAGAGTCAAAGCCGGCGACACTTTTCAACTTACAGCCGATCAAACGATCGAACTGGCCACTGGGAACGCGGCAGCCATCAGCGTCGTGTACGGCCAGAACGATCTTGGGATCATGGGCAATCCAGGTGAAGCATTTCACCTGGTATTCTCAGTCAATGGTGCCTTCAC
>CAZCHK010000043.1:0-19179 GCA_964498605.1 uncultured Anaerolineaceae bacterium
ATGTGCTGCACAAGGCCACCATCACCGTGGACGAGCAAGGCACAGAAGCCTCCGCCGCCACAGCCGTGATCATGGGAGTGACATCCATGCCTGTGGACGAACCCATCCAGCTACTGATCGACCGGCCTTTCATCTTTGCCATCCTGCATCAGCCCAGTGAATCGATCCTCTTCCTGGGGCGCGTGCTGGAACCGTAGCAGTATAACAATTTCAACAGGGAAGTCACGCTTCTTCCCGCTCATCAGTCGGTTGTAAGAATCCTCTACTTCATTCCAACAAAGGGTGGTCCTGCTGGGAAAATGACCGGCAGGACCACCTGCTTGTCTTCCTGCCCCGACCAGATGTTCTAATAATTCACATATAGATTCTCATTCTCGCTCGTGATACCATCCTGCCCAATCCTTGTACGGATCTTTGACTTGATTATCTTCATGAGTCTGATGCATACTCGTACGGGATTGAAAGGAGCTGAATTATGCAAGGTATAAAATTGATCCTGATATCAGTGATGATGTCACTGATGATCAGCGCCTGCGGCACTGCTGTCGCATCGAACGGCACCGAAACGCCGCAACCAGTAGAAAATGAAGAGGAAACCATGATCAAACAACTAGAACAGGGTATCGATCAGACCTATGCTCGCCAGGAAGGGATCGAGGTGATCTACCTGGCCGGCGGCTGCTTCTGGGGAATCGAAAAACTGATGCAGTCCATTCCAGGTGTGGTCACCGCGACAAGCGGGTACGCCAACGGGCAGGCGGGAGACGCGCCGACCTACAACTCGGTGATCACCGGGCAGACCGGCTACCGGGAGACCGTGCGGGTTGAATACGATCCACAGCGCGTCAGTCTGGATGCCCTTCTGTATGCCTATTTCCATGTCATCGACCCCACCATAAAAGACGCCCAGGGTAACGACCGGGGTACGCAGTACCAAACCGGGATCTACTACGCTGACGAGGACTCCCGGGTGACCGTGGAGCGCATCGCGGAGGTCGAGCGGAGCCGCTACGAGAAATTCGTGGTCGAGATCGGACCGCTGGAGCGCTTCTACGATGCGGAAGAGTATCACCAGGATTACCTGGACAAGAATCCGGGCGGCTACTGCCACATTTCAACGCACGAGATGACAGCTGCCGGCAGCATGATCGTCGACCCGGCCAAGTATCCCCGGCCATCCGATGCAGAGATCAAGTCCATTTTGAGCGACCTGCAGTACCGCGTGACCCAGGAATCCGCCACAGAGAGGCCCTTTGAAAACGAGTACTGGGACCACCACGAGCGCGGCATCTACATCGACATCGTCACCGGTGAACCGCTGTTCTCCTCCAGCGACAAGTACGACAGCAACTCCGGCTGGCCGAGCTTCTCCAGGGCGATCGACATCAACACGTTCTTCTTCCTGGAAGACGATTCACTGGGCATGCGCCGCGTCGAGGTGCGCAGCAGGACGGGCAACTCCCACCTGGGACATCTTTTTGAGAATGATCCTTCATCTCCCACAGGGACGCGCTTCTGCATCAACAGCGCTGCCCTCAGGTTCATTCCATACGAGGACATGCAGGACCAGGGCTATGGTTACCTGCTCGAATATGTCGACTGAGGCAACGCATAAAAGCTGAAATTTTCCTGTCCTGTACCTGGCTAATTGCCTTTGCAGATGAAAATTGATCATTAAACGAACTGCTGCCGAATAAATAGGCAGCAGTTCTTTGTTGATTCACCATCTATGCGAAGGTATGCCTTGCGGGTGTCATTCCCCAGCGCGTGGTCGGGGCTTATCAGTAGCATCCAGAATGGCCTCCCGAAGTGTCATGACTGCCAGGACAGCGCAGTGCTCGTGAGATGCCGGAAGCCCTCCCAACGCCTCGATCACATCCTCCGGGGCGATCTTCGCAGCCTGGGGGAGTGACCTGGAACGGGCTAAGTGTGTGACCATGCTTCCACAGGCGATCGTCGCCCCGCAGCCATCCGTCAAGAAAGTAGCTTCAATGATCCTGCCCCCCATCACCCGCAGGTCGATCTGCATCCTGTCCCCGCAGCTGCCGAGAAAAAATCCCCGCGCGTCCGCGTCGCGGATGATCCCCATGTTCTCCCTGGTTTCGATCAGCCGACGGGTGATCTCTGAATATGCTTCGTCGTTCAATGCGTCTCCTACCTCTCCCAGAAAATCCGGGTAGAGAGCACCTCCCCGGAGAGGCGCAGACCACCTTCTTCCACTCCTTAGTCTGCTGAGCCAGGTTCGGGCAGGACCGCTTCTGCCGGCACGCCGATCAGAAGTCTTCGGATATTTTATGAGTAACCGGAATTCCCTTTTCCCAGCGACCGATATCGAACCTGTCACTTCCTCATCATCATTGAGTCGAGGTCTTCATCCAGGGACTGCAGGTCCTCCTCGTGCTCCACTTCCTGCTCGAGGATGGTCAGCACGATGTTGTGGGTCACCGGGTCCTTGTCCTTGACCAGCTGCAGCAGCTTCTGGTACACGTCGATCGCGCACTGCTCACCTTTGATGTTTTGGGCCAGGATCTCCTTGACGAACGGGTCGGATGGTCTTTCGTAACCGCAGTGGGTGTGCTTCATCCACTCCTGCGGATCGGTCAATGGAGTCCCTCCCAGCTGGATGATGCGCATGGCCACCATGTCCGCGTGGGACAGTTCTTCCGTCGCGTGCAGCAGCAGCTCGGACGCCACCGCGTCCTTCATGGGGCCTTTGACGATCTTGGCGCCGATCCAGTACTGGTAGTAAGCCAACCACTCGTCCGCAAATGCCTTGTTGAGCATGCCGATCAATTCATCCACGTCCATTCCAACAATCTGACGACCTTTGGTGCCCATTTCTTCACTCCTTTTCCTGGAATTGATATCAAATAGACTTCCAGTACATAATCATACCCGATTTCGGATAATCTCGAATTTTTAACCGCTATTTTGGGCAAATCGATCGATATCCGGAACAAAAATTCAGAAAGCGAGAGAGATGTTCCGATAAGTCAAACAACCGGGAAGATGGCAAAAGTGGCAAATTTTCAGGACATCTTCATAAATTCATGCGATATTGTGGTTTCTTTTCTTTCCAAAAAATCTTCGGCACAGAAAAAATCCGATCAGCACGGAAATTCCCAGCAGGATCCACCCCATGAGGGGATAATCCCATAGGAAGCCGGCAACCGCCCCCAGGGTGAAGAGGCAGGCTGCAATTCCCTGCGCCCAGCATGACAGGTTTTCTCTCTGCGAGTCAAACACCAGCAATAGTGCTCCCAGCAGGGCGATCGGACCGGCGATCAAGAGCAGCAGTTTGAAAGACCCGGAGAGAAAATTCCGCTGATTTTGCACGAGAATGTCCTTTGAAACCATGTGAATCGGGAAGGACAATTCAATGGACAGATGCTTGTTTTGAAATGTGCCCCCCGGCACCGCATCCGGGTACACAATCTCTCCCAATAACCATCCTTCAAGCTGCATACCTGGATCAAGGTCAGCCGGCGGGGTCCATGAGCAGTCCGCGCTGACCAGCGAGTCTTTCTCTTTAACAACCAAGGCGTCTCCCCAATCATCGCTTCTTGCCAGGGAAAGAACTTCTTCCGGTCGGGATCCATCAGGATAGCGGACGAGAAACCGCAGATCGTCGGACCTCCAGTGTCCCTGGATGGACTGAACCAGGTCAAAGCTGATGTTGGAAGGTATTCCCGGGGCTGCCTGAAGTTCGATGTATTGACCGCTTTGAAAATCATCGTAACGCAGATGTGAAAACGCACTGTCAAGCACGACTTCATCCGAGCCGGAAGTGCTTTTTCCCAGGGCCAGGAGTGCTACCATCAGCAGCGTGCCGCCGACCACAAGCAAAGAACCGCCAATAAAACGCTGGGACATGATTGCACTCCTGTCTTCTACAGGCTTAAATCATCATCGGCCATACTTTACGCACTAGTAAAGCAATGATGACGATCCCCACGGTTGAAATGACAGCGTTTGTCAGGTTCAGGCTAATCAGGGTGATGATAAAAAGGATGGCACCCGAGAATGCCAGGCCATACATACCCCATTTTCTCCATTTCCAGATTGCAATCGTGCAGACCAGGTTGAGAAGGCTCAAAGCGAACAGGATCGGCAGGGTCCAGGCAGGGTGATGCAGGGGGGTTATTGCAATCCAGACGCCCGAAAGCGAGCGCAGGTAGATAAATGCGGATATTGCGCTGAAAAAAATCCACAGACTGAGCATCACTCGCAGCCAGTATGGGCGCTTGCGGTGTAGATCTGCTGGCGGGATCGCTGTAGATTGGTCTTCCCTTTTTGGATCAGATGGCTTGTGTGTATTCATTGCTCCTCCAGTCAATTAAAAGAAAAACCACTGCTTGAATCAGCGGTTTTGATGTACTTCAAAATATGATGATCCGCCTGCAATGTTCGCAGGAATGGTTTTCATTATAGTAGCACCTCGGGGATGTAAAGTCAATCAGCAGCGAAGCACGTTTTCTTCCGAATTATGCATCAGGGGTGTTTATAACAAGAATTGAAAATGATGTCCCATTTATTGATTATTTGTTAAAATTGTCCTCTGCATATGATGTGGATCGAATCCCGCGAGGTATCGAAATTTTTCTCTTTGAAAGGATTTACCCGATGAGTAAACAAATCCTCCGTCCCGTGCTTGTCCTGCTTTTCCTGCTGCTGGTCTTTTCCCCTCTCTTCATCATGCCCTTCGTTGAACCTGGCCTCAGCCGCGGCTGGCAGCGCGAATCATCCATCATCCTCGGTTTTATCGGTCTGACCCTGGCAGGCTGGCAGCTGGCCCCCATTTCCCGCTTCACCCCTGCCCAGAAGGTGTTCGATCTGGACAAGCTCTACCGCCTGCATCACATACTTTCGCTGCTCTCAGCGATCTTCGTCACGGTCCACTACCTGCTGCTGCTTTTCAACTTTGAAAGCGGCCTTGGCATCAATGGCTGGGCGCTCAACCTGCTCAACGTATTCACCGCACCGCTTCGGGCGCAGATGGGCGTGCTCAGCCTGCTGGCGTACATCCTCATCACCATTACCTCGGTCTTTCGACAGAAAATGCGCCTGGACTACGACGCCTGGCGCGTGGTACACGACATCTTCACCCTGCTGCTGGTCGGAGCCGGCCTGGCACACGCCCTGCTTGTTGGAAAGTATACCGCCGCACCGATCATGAAATGGGTGATGTGGGTCCAGACCGGGCTGTGGGTCCTGGTCGCGCTGTACATCCGCCTGATCAAGCCCTTGATGCAGCTGCGCCATCCCTACAAGATAGCCGCCGTGCGGCAGGAAGTGGAAACCGTCCATACCCTGGTTCTCGAGCCGCAGGGCTTTGCCCTGCCTGACTTCCACCCCGGACAGGTCGCCTGGCTGACGGTGCGCCGCTCGCCGTTCTCACTGCGGAGGCATCCCTTCTCGGTCGCTTCCAGCGTCCACAACCGCACAAATTACGAGTTCACCATCAAAGAACTGGGCAATTTCACCAACACTGTGCGCGACCTCAAGCCAGGCGAGAAGGTTTACGTGGATGGCCCCTTTGGTCATTACAACATTCTCAAACCTTCCAACAGGAAGATCGTCCTGATCGCCGGCGGTATCGGCATCGCCCCGGCCATGAGCATCCTGCGCTCGATGGCGGATGCCAAAGACGAGCGTCCCGTGACACTCTTCTACGGGCACCAGATTTTGGAGCATGTCGAGTTCAGGGACGAACTGAGCGAATTAGAGAAAAGAATACCAAATTTCAAGAAGGTACTTGTGCTGGAAAAACCGGATGCAAATTGGAAGGGCTACAAAGGATTCATTACCAGTAAAATTCTAAAGCAGGAACTCCCATCCGACTGTATGGATCATCACTTCTTCGTCTGCGGCCCGCTGCCAATGATGAAAGCCATGCGCAGGACTCTCAAAGAGCTGAACATCTCCAAAAAACAAGCTCATTTTGAAGAATTCAACATGGCTTGAAAACAATTGCATCCTTAACGGGTGAAATGAAACCGCCCTCCAATGAAGCAAATCCACAGGTGACTATCGTATGCCACATACACCGGTTGAACACAACCGGTGTATGTTTTTTCATCAGGCATTGTCCGTAATCCGAGAATGTGACTGATGGATGGTCCTAAAGATGATTCCGGCTGGTAAATTATCGGCTCAACGTTGCATCGTTCAGATCAGGCGTTTTGCTCCCGAGAAAGCCTGATCGACCTTGAGCGCAGCCGCGGCGTGCCCGGGGTGCCTGGTGGGATTCCAGCGCTTCATGTCCTCAAAGATCGGCCCGCCGGTGTGGTAGGTGAGGGTGCCTTTGAGCTGATAGGACTTCTTTTCAGCGGTGATGAACAGTAATGACGCCCGACATCCTGCCATTATGTTCGCGCGGGTCTTATCAAAGTAATTGTCCGCCACGACGATGGTTTCCCCATCGTAGCGGCTGACGCACGTTGCGTAGATCGCGTTTGGGTTTCCTTCAGCGTCAACCGTTATCAGAACAACCGCGCCATCGCGATCATCCCAGGCTTTTAGGATCTCTTCACTGAGCAGTGTCATTTTGTTCCTCCTTGTTTGAAGTGGATTCTATTATACTCACGCCTTTATCAGAAATGATTCTGCTTTGCTCAATGCATGCGGCGCGAAGCGTTACATCAAAATATGATTCGTGAAAATCCTGCTCAGGTCTCCGAAAATATCGAAAACTTTGAAGTCGGGGGTCGAAGGAACCGACCATCAACTCATCTTTTCGGATCGAAATGAGTTTTCTTTTTCCTCCTGGTGAGATTTCAACCATTTTAAAAGGAATATCTCCTCGCGGTCCTGTTCTTCCAGGATATTCTCTATGTACCGGATCGTATCTACGTATGTGGGGATGTAAATCTTTTCAAGCGCGTGCACACGGCGCTGCGTCTTCTTCAAATCTCTAGCCAGGCGCCAGACAGAAACAACGATCTCGGTCAAACCGGGTACCTGGTCCAGAACATTGCGAAAGGCTTCCGTAGCTTCATCCAGCGTGACGGATGTGTCGCCAAGACTGTAGGAAACAGCAGGCGGTTGCCCATGCGCTTCGATTCTGGGCAGGGGGACTCCCATCATGCCCCGATCGACAATGCTCACATCCACACTGCGCGTGACAGCCATGGCCGCCCATTCCACGCGTTCCTGTCCCATGGATAATCTGGCATGCTCCAAGGCACGATAAGCCTCCGCGAGCAGTGCCCATACGCTTGCCTGCAAACTTTCCGCCTCGCTCACGCTCTGCAGCAGCTGCACGGTGAGAACCTCGCGCTTTTTCTTCAGGATGTCCAGCCCCTCCCTGGCAAATCCCAACCTTCCTTTCACCAGTAAAAGGTTGCTGCGCGTTGGAGCGAGATTAAGCACCGCCATAATACTGGGCTATCTCGCTTTCCTTGAGCCGGGTCAGTTCGCTCTTCGGCAGAATGGACAGGATCTCCCATGCCAGATCGAGGGTTTGCGCGATGCTGCGGTTTTCATTGAACGACTGCTTCACAAAGCGCTGTTCGAACGCTTTGCCGAACTCAAAATAGGTTTGATCAATGCTGCCCAGTTCCTCCTCGCCGATCACCGATGCCAACGCGCGCACGTCCTGAACGTGCGCGTACGCGGCGTACAGCTGCGAGGCCAGATCGGGATGATCCGCGCGAGTTTTTTCAGCGCCAATCCCATCTTTCATGAGTCGGCTCAGGGAGGGCAGCACGCTGATGGGCGGGTATACATCCTGCTGGGTCAGGTCCCTAGACAGGACAATCTGTCCTTCTGTGATGTAGCCGGTGATGTCGGGAATGGGATGCGTGATATCGTCATTCGGCATGGTCAGGATGGGAATTTGAGTGATCGACCCGGAACTTCCCTTGATCCGTCCGGTGCGCTCATACAGAGAAGCCAGGTCGCTGTACATGTAGCCCGGGTAACCCTTGCGGCTGGGAACCTCTCCGCGTTTGTTCGAGATCTGGCGTAACGCCTCACAGTAATTGGTCATGTCCGTCATGACCACCAGCACGTGCAGGCCGCACTGAAAAGCCAGGTACTCAGCATACGTGAGCGCAACGCGGGGGGTGACCAAACGCTCCACTGCCGGGTCATCCGCCAAATTCAGGAACATGGTTACCCTGTTGAGAGCGCCGCTTTCAGTAAACGCCTGTTTGAAGTACGCTGCCACGTCGTGCTTGATGCCCATGGCCGCAAAAACAATGGCGAAGTTTCCTTCATCCCCTGCTTTCAGGTCATAGTTCTTCCCCAATCTGGCCTGGCGGACGATCTGGCCGGCCAGCATGTCATGCGGCAGGCCGCTCGCGGAAAATATCGGCAGTTTTTGTCCCATCACCAGCGTGTTCATGGCGTCGATCGTCGAGATGCCTGTCTGAATATAATCGACCGGGTAAAGCCTGGCATTTGGATTGATCGGCTGTCCGTTCACGTCCAGGAAATCCTCAGCCACGGGCAGCGGGCCGCCATCGATCGGCACTCCGATGCTGTTGAAAATCCGTCCCAACATCTCGCGCGCGACCGGAACGTGCAGCGACTGGCCGGTGAAATGGACCCTGGTTCCCTTTATGGTCAGGCCGGTAGTGCCTGTGAAAACCTCCAGCACGGCGTAATCGACACCCGCCTCGAGGACACGTCCCAGACGGGTCTCTCCCTGCGCGTCCGTGATCTCGACAAACTCGTCATAAGCCACCGTACCGGTTCCCTTGACAACAACCAGCGGACCTTCCACGCTGGACAGACCCGCGACGTACAGCCCGCCTTTTGAAATGTTATTCGCCATCAATATATCTTCTCCAGCTCGTCCATCTGGTGGTCCAGTTGGTTGCGCACTTCATCAAGATCCTCCAGATTGTCGTTGGGTACATTACTTTTCATCCGAACGAGAGTGTTCAGTATCGGGAGCTGCTGGATGGCCTGGATCACCGCGCCGTGATTGACCAGGGAAAGAGCCCGTTCATGGAAATGAAGGATCAGCTCCAGCATGCGGATCTGCTTGCCCGGTACCGAATAGGTGTCGACTGGGTCAAGCGCATTTTGCTGCAAGAAACCTTCCCTCAAAAGCCTGGCGGTCTCCAGCGTGACGCGCTGCTCGTCCGGAAGCGCATCCGGGCCGACCAGTTTGACGATCTGATCTAGGTGGCCTTCTTCATTTAACAGTTCCATCGCACGAGCGCGCAAAATCCGCCACGGCATATCGGTTTGCTCCAGCCACCACCCCGTAACATTATCCAGGTACTCGCTGTACGAGGTCAGCCAGTTTATCGATGGGAAATGGCGGGCGGAAGCAAGACCTTTGTCCAAACCCCAGAACACGCGCGTGTATTGACGCGTTTGCCGGGTCACCGGTTCTGAAAAATCTCCCCCCGGGGGGGATACGGCACCGATGATGCTGACTGAACCGGTGGCACCATTGAGCGTCTCCACCATTCCAGCACGTTCATAGAATTCCGCCAGCCTTGAGGACAGGTACGCGGGATATCCTTCCTGGGCTGGCATCTCTTCAAGCCTGCCCGAGATCTCGCGCATCGCTTCCGCCCAGCGGGAGGTCGAATCGGCCATCATGGCCACGTGGTAACCCATGTCGCGGTAATACTCTGCAATGGTCACCCCGGTATAGACACTGGCGTCCCGGGCGGCTACCTGCATGTTCGATGTGTTGGCGATCAAAATGGTCCGTTCCATGAGCGGCCTGCCGCTGCGGGGATCGATCAGGGCGGGAAATTCCTGCAGTACTTCCGTCATCTCGTTACCGCGTTCGCCGCAGCCGATATAAACAACCACGTCCGCATCGGACCACTTGGCGATCTGATGCTGTGTGATCGTTTTACCAGTACCAAACCCTCCAGGAATAACCGCTGAACCACCCTTGACGAGAGGGAAAAAAGTATCCAGAACACGCTGCCCGGTTAAAAGGGGGTTGGTTTTATCCAATCGCGATCGAAACGGGCGCGGCGTGCGCACCGGCCATCGCCGCAGCATCGTTACAGGAACCTCGCGGGTGCCTGTGCGCACTTTGGCGATGCATTCATCGATCGCGTAGTCTCCAGCAGGCGCTATCCAGCTGATCTCCCCACTCACACCCGTTGGGACCATCACCCGATGCATGATCACACCGCTTTCCGGGACCGAGCCCACAATACAGCCCGGGGTGACAACCGCCCCAGCCTCCACCTGCGGATCGAATGGCCACTTTTTCCCGCGGTAGAGCGGTGTCAAACGAACGCCGCGGCCAATAAACGACCCATTGAGCTGCTCCATCACCGGCAGGGGACGCTGGATGCCGTCAAATACCCCGCCGATCAATCCCGGGGCAAGTTCGACTGAGAGCGGGAGCCCGGTACCGAATACCGGCGTGCCAGGTGTCATGCCGCTCGTTTCCTCGTACACCTGAATGGTCATTTCATCCCCGCGTAAGGCGATGACCTCACCTACCAGGTGATCCTGACCCAGTTCCACCATCTCCCCCATCGCAGTCTGACCAGAGCCCCTCACCCGCACGACAGGACCATTGATCCAGGTGATCACGCCGATCGCTTCGCCGGTCATGCGTCTCTTCCCATCAGGATATCGAGTACTCCCGCCCTGCGCTTGGTCATCTGGCGCTCCAGGCGCAGCTCAAGTGTGTTGTTGAAAAAGCGATGCCCATCCGGGAATTCCGCAATAACACCTATCCCTTCCGAGATGTCATCGCCAACGCTGAGTTTCGCGTGCGTCTCCGTGGCGATCTGCCGCAGATCCTCTTCCCGTAAGAGCTCGCGGGAGCGCTGATCGAAATGCAGAACGACATTCTCGGTATCCAGCTGAGTGACGGCTTCTTTTACCAGCGCGGGCAATGCATCTGCGTACCTGGGATCCTCCACGAAACTATTGATCCGTTTCCGAGCGTTTTCAAATACCTCCGAAATCAGCTCCTCCCGTTTCTTCAACCATTCCATCCTTGCTTTTCCAGCCGCCTCTGCCAGGGCTTCTTCTTTGCGCGTGTACGCATCGCTTTTTGCCTTTCCTATGATTTCGCTACGCAGCTCATCGGCCTGCCTGGCACCAGAATCGAGTATCTCCGCTTCCGTTGATCTGGCTCCCGCCATCAGCTTATCCACCTCTGAACGGGACTCGTCCTGGATCACGCGCAACAGGTCGTTTATTCTTTCGCTAATAGGTCGTACCATATTCTTAGTTTTACCTTTTCATGCCCTCAATCCCTGCGGATCCCAATGGCCTGGTTGGCCAGCTCGGCCAGACTCATCCGCTCCGGATCCATGCCATTCGGATCGGGGACCTCCAGGAATAAGGGAAGTCCCACGCGATTCTTGAGTCTGTCGATACGCTCCCGAACAAGCTGCGCGGAGTCGTCCGTAATCATAACGATGCCGACCCCTTCGGTTGAAAGCACCCTGTCCAGCGCCTGGTTCACAGCCTCCGCAGTTTCCGCCGCGATGCCATCCACGCCAACCAGTGAGAATCCTTCCACCGCTTCAGGATGACCGATCACCCAGATCTTCACGCGCCTGCCTACCTGTTCAGGATCAGAAAAGAGACCAACAGGCCGTAAATGGCGATGCCTTCAGCCAGGCCAACAAAAATGAGCGCCCGGCCGAAAAGCTCAGGCTTTTCCGCGATGGTTCCCAACGCCGCTGCCCCGGTATTTCCCACCGCGACACCAGATGCGATCGCCGCGATGCCAGTGGAAAGCGCCGCCGCCAATGAAGCGTATGGATCCGTGCTGACCTCGGATAGGGTACTGTCAGCCTGCACCGTCCCCGGTGTGAGCAGCCAGAGTATCCCCAAGGTCAAAGCCATCAGGCCGATGATCACATTCACGCCACCCAACCCCACAAGCAAGCCCCTGGTGGCTCGAACCGGGTCCTTCCTGCGCCTGGATCGCAAGAAGATCACGGCGGGAATGATCGGGACAAGACCGGTCAGTAAGAGAAGTCCATAATTTAATGCTGACATATCATCAATCTCCTTGATCGTTCATTTTTCGAAGACGGAAGGGTTGATACTTCCTGCCGCCCCCGGTGAAGAATTTACTGAAGAACTCATAGTATTCCAGGCGGAGAGTTTGTATGCTCACGATCATGCCTTCGAATCCAATGATGAACAGGTTTCCCAGCACAAGGATCAACCAGTAAATGAATCCCTTGCCCGGGCTGGCCATCTCCGCCATAATGAAAATTACCGAGCTGAGCCCGGCATGCGCTACAGCAAAGGCCCCCACCCTGACATAAGACAGGGAGTTGCTCAAAATATTGATCAGTGTCTCGAAAAGCTCGAAGAAGGATTGGATCAGGTAAACCGAAATACCGCCTTCGAAGTAAGGTTTCTTCCTGGCGATCAAACGTTCAAAGAAGCCGGACATGAGTATCATCACCCCGCTCAGCAGGATCAGAGCCATCAACAACCCCGTTCCGACAGGAAAAGCAGGAACAATCAAAGCAAGAACAATCCCCAGCAAAGACAGGTAAAGAGATAAGCCGGCCAGGCCTTTACTGCTGAATATGAAGTGAGCCCAATGGTGGTTCTTGAGGTCATTGATCAGCGAGACGATGTTGGCCAGAGTCAACAGAAATGCACCACCGATAAAAGTGATGATCAGCAGGTTCATGATATTGTCCATGGGTCGCTGCCATACAGGTTCGATCCAGTCTTCAATTCCGAACACACTACCGTAAAGGAAACCAAAGACCATGGCGCAGATACCGCACAGGAGGATCACCGAACCCAGATTCGCAAAACCGATCAGCTTCTTGATCCTGCGTCCCATCAACAATACTCCCGCCAGCGCAAGAAGCAATCCCTGTCCAACGTCCCCGAACATCGCTCCAAACAGCACCGGGAAAGTGAGTGTCATAAGAAGAGTCGGATCCAGTTCATCGTAGCGTGGCATACCGTAGGTTGTCACCAGCTTCTGGAACCCGTTCAGGAATGACCTCTTTTTCAGGGAGATCGGCGTGTGGCTCTTTTCCTCCTCGCTGCTCGTATCTTTGACATCAAGAAGGATCCCGGGGGAGATCGCGAGGAGTTTTTCTTCCAGATCGCTCAACTTTCGATTCGGCAGCCAGCCGGCAATCAAGTAGCCATGGCTCAGTTTTCCGTACTTCGTTAACGCTTCCGCCATAATCCGGCTGTAGCGCACCTGCCAGTAGATATCAACGAGCCGATGGGTCTGACTGCTGCGCAGGTCATTCACTTCATCATTTACCGCGCCAATTTTTATTGTCAATCCCTCGATTTGATCGTGGATCGTGTCAATAATTTGCCCTGGTGTTCCCTGATACTCATCAGGGATATCGATACCGGTCAGGTAAGCACTTCGCGCTGCTCTGTTCAGGAAATCCTTGTTCTGGCGTGTTCCAAACAATATGACAATAGATCGATCCTGGTGCTGCTTAAGGATCAGCAGCGCAAAAGGGATCTTGGACATACTCGTTTTAAATCGCTCGATCTTTTCAGTCGGCATCATCCCCAGGATCGAATACAGGTAGCGCCGGTTGCGGATCCTGTCCAGAGGGATATCCAGGTCTTTGAGCGGCTGCAATAAATCAAGATAAACGCGCAATTGATCAATCTGCTCCTGGATCGTCTTCAGAGCATCGGATGTCTCTCGGGTTTCCTGTTCAACCTGATCGGCGAATAATTTCACATTTTCTGCTTCACTAACCATGTTGATCTTCTTTTGCGGTGGATCGCCAGGGGTGATCCCAAGGGACTGCATGGATTTCAGCAACTGCCGTTCGAGGTTGGTAAACTCGTTGACCTTTGCCTGCCAGTCCACCTTGCGTGAAGCGCTGATATCCGTGTTCAGGAAGCTGATATCCTCCATTTCCAGCAAACCAGACTCCGCCAGCATTTCAGTGACCCGCCTTGCAAATCGATCCGGTACCTCGATCTCGACTTCAGTCATGTACTCCGGGAACCACTTCATGCCTTGATCTCCAGCGAATTGCGCCTAGGGTCCGGACCAAGCGTATTGATCAGGTAAGGTTCGTAGCTGCCCTGCTGCAGGCCGAGAGCTTTGGATTCCACGATCAGTGTCACATCCTGGATCTCGATCTCTAACAAAAACAAATATGCTAACAGGAAGCCCACATGAAACGTGTTGGCCGTAAAGGCTTTCCGGCAGCGGTCGAGAAAGATCCGCGTCAGCTGGAGTTCAACAAATGGCAGTTTCAGCACGGGTTCCAATTCACCCGAGAGAGATTCTGAAAGCTCCGGGTAAGCCTGACGCACTGCATCGGTCACCAGACCTCCCGAAGCGATCATCCTGATCACATCGTCACCAATCCTGTACCCGAAGGGCAGTGTGTAGTTGATGATCTCCTCTTCAGCCATGTGATGATACAACCTGTAGCGAGCCGCCCAGGTCAGGTTGTTCTTATCGATGAGCAGCCCAATGATCTCCCGGGCATGGCTTTGATCTGACGGCGGTAGTTCATTCACAGCATCCCAGATCTTTTTCCAGTAGTCCAGATCGAGCGCCACTTCAAGAGGAAAAAGCGATGACTCTTGGTGATATCTTTCCATGGCCAATTCAAGCGCTCGATGGTAGGATGTTCCTTTTAAAATCTCGAGGGCGGCAGGAATGTTACCGGATTTACATATGCTTTCGTATGGAAGTGAAGGGTAATCCTGCATCGGGAAAAGCATGTAGCGGATCTTTTCCCAGCTTTCTGAGATTTCAATTCCACGTAAAACTGCTTTCAAATTATCCACTTCATAAAGCAAGAACGCCTGGGTGATGAGAGGTTTTGTGTATTTTGGAGCGCATCGCAGAACTGTTGAGAACGCGCTGGAAATCTTTTTGCGAATCTCATATTCGATACGTCGGGGACTTAAAAGCGAAGCTTTGATGCCTTCCAGGTAAACCCCGTAATCAGTCTGCCGCAAAAGACTGATCACAGCTTCCAAATCGGAGCATTTGTTAAAACGCTCCAGGTCCGCCGGCTGTAGAAGTTTTCCCAACATCCCCCTCACCCTTGCGTGCACATTGGCATAGCTGTGAGCGCTGTTCATCACACCAAGCATTCGATCACCGAATCAGCTCTCGTAACACAAAATCAACTGCGCGCTGCATGTTCTTTTGCGCGATGGCGATCTTCTTTTTCATTGCTTTTGAATTTTCTTCGTGGATCTTCGTGGTTTCTTTGGGATCACAGATAGAATGGATCAGTTTTTCCGCTTCATCCTGGGCGTGCTTCCTGGTCTGCTCCAATAAAACCCTCACACGTTCCTCAGCTTGATGTGGGATTCCCGCGGCGTCCTTGGTCGCTTTTTCAAAATTGCTCTGGGCAATCTCGTCTACCGTCAAGATCCTCTTCAGAAGGTCATCAACCAATCTTCAACTCCGTGTAACTTAAATACTTCATCTGTACAGTTCTCATCCGCCAGCGAATCTAAAGCAAACTCTCAAAAGAATCGCCATGAATTATTTGTGTCAGGTAACGAAGGGTTTTGTGCTGCCGCAAACAATTTTCATGATTATAGTACAGTTTGTCTTTTGTGACATTTCGCACTGAAATCAAGCATGTATCGTAAAAGGACAGCAAGGTTCTATCAGCGTAAATCCTTTGAGCCAGATCACACAGGGTGTTTACATGCAGGCCGGGTAGATGCAGGAACTAGTTCGTTAAAGAAATTTTCCGAATACCGCGGATCTAGATTTTTTTAATTAGGCTCGCATATCTCCCACCACAGGGACCGTTTTTACCCGCTCTGAGGGGGTAATAACCGTTTATGGCGTCTTTCTCTCTCTGAAACGATCGAGCTGTGTCTTCTGCGCCTCTAAACCTGATTAATAGTGGACCACTTACGCAGAGACTCATTGCAGGCTCATCCAGATATTCAGGCATTGATCATTGGAAGAAGTCCAACCCAACGCGAGTCGGGTTGGATTATTCCTGAATATTGCATTAAAAAACTGCTGATCTACGGGGAATCTTCAATCCCGCATTTCTCCAGCCACTCGTTCGTCCCAGCATCAAAATCCTGCAGCATGTCCAGATACTGCTGCATCTGCTCCTGCTGCTCGGGGGACATGTTGCCGCCCATCTGGGAGAACAACTCTTCCAGGGAAACATCCTCGCCAGAGGCTGTGTCATCCGCCGCTGCCCAGACAGCGTACTGGATATTCATCAGATCCATGCTATCTTGACTGACCTGTAATTGTTCACGGCACAAGCATTCCGCCATCTGCAGCAGCTTCCCATCCGCGAGCAGCCCCACTGTGAAGTAATCCTCGGGGGAAGGCCCACTTTTGTTCGAATCGACGCACACAACAAAAGGCTGTACCTCAACCGATTCCCCGGAAGGAATAGTGACCAGAAGAGGCTGGACAACCATCATCCTTTGGGTATCCTCACTGGCCGGTGAGAAGACCAACCCGCACGGGATTTCCACCTCAATGGATTCGTCACCATTATTGCGCATGTGCAGGTTCATGACCGGTCCGGTAAATCCCAGGTTAGTTTCACTGCCGGAAATCTCCAAAATGCTGACCTGGTTGTCCTCAACCAGCGTAACAAACTCGTCATACTTCTCGACCAACCCTTGGACAGTCAGTGGTACGGTTGTGTTCTCCACGGGCAGCTCCCCTGACGCCTCTTGAGCCCCCGGTTGCAGAGACCCCAGGTTGAAAGGCAGCGTGCAGCCCAGGCACAGCAGGGCTGCCGTGAAGGCTGCGATATATTTTTTCATAGACACCTCCATCCTCAATATCATTATATGGTTATCCATGCTCATTTTTCAAGACTGTTCTCAATATTATTCTTTCCGCGCATTCTTTTTTATTAAAGAATGAAAAACTCACTCTCGGTTTGAACTTATGCTATGATTATGGGCAGGAGGATCAACCATGCGTCCTGACTGGGATTCCTATTTCATGAAGATCGCCTACGCCGTTTCGGAGCGCAGCACCTGCGACCGGGCCTTCGTGGGCTGCGTGCTGGTCCTGGACAAGCGCATCCTGACCACCGGCTTCAACGGATCGCCCGCTGGACAGCCGCACTGCGACGAGGTCGGGCACCTGCTTGTCGACGGGCACTGCATCCGCACCATTCACGCCGAGACCAACGCCATCATACAGGCCGCCCTGCACGGCGTCTCCACACGCGGCTGCACCTGCTATGTCACTCATTTTCCCTGCATCAACTGCACCAAGGCGCTCATCAACGCCGGGATCACACGCCTGGTCTATCACGTGGCGTACCGCCAGGATGAAAACGCCATCCAGTTCCTGAAGGACGCGAACGTTGAGATCGTAGAGCATGTCACAAATGCTGAAGAATAAGCGAGTGGATCAGTTCAAGTCGGGAAAAAACGCGTAGCGATGCCAGTCATAAAGGGGTCTTCATCATCCAAGGCTTCATTTGGACCCTTTTTTATCTACAAGGATTCGATGTCGATCAACAGTGCAGCCAAGATATTCTCTTTTCTATAATACTTTTATAATTTTTTAACAGCCTTCAAATAAACTTTTGAGATACTAGGAATAACCAAAGGTTTTCCGAGGTGTTCTATGAATTTTGAAAATTTCACGCAAAAAGCCCAGGAAGCGATCATGTCTTCCCAGCAGATCGCCCTGGAAAAGAATCATCCTGGGATCGAACCGTCGCACCTGCTGCTGGCTTTGCTCGATCAGGACGAGGGTGTGGTACCGGCGATCATCAACAGGATATCCGGCAGCACGGCAGGATTAAAACAAGACCTGCTTCAGCACCTGGACAATCAGCCGAAAGTCAGTGGTCCCGGAGCTGGAGAGATCGGCCTGGCAAGAACATCAAACGACGTGTTGATCGCGTCGCAGCGCTACGCCAAAGGCATGCAGGACGAATATGTCTCGACCGAGCATATGCTCCTGGCGCTGCTGGAAAGCACTGAAGGAAAACGCCTGGCCCAGTTCGGGCTGACCAAGGAATCCATCCTGAAATCCCTCAGCGAGGTGAGGGGAAGCCAGCGCGTCACCAACCAGAACCCGGAGGGTTCCTACCAGGCCTTGCAAAAATACGGACACGACCTGACCGCCAGCGCGCGGCAGGCAAAGCTCGATCCAGTCATCGGCAGGGATGAAGAGATCCGCAGGGTTATCCAGATCCTCTCCCGCCGCAGCAAGAACAATCCTGCCTTGATCGGCGACCCGGGCGTTGGCAAGACCGCCATCGTTGAAGGCCTGGCACAGCGCATTATCAAAGGGGATGTCCCGGAGAATCTGAAGAACAAGCGCCTGATCATGCTGGACATGGGCGCGCTCATCGCGGGTGCCAAGTACCGTGGAGAATTTGAGGAGCGCCTTAAAGCCGTTCTCAAGGAGGTCCGCTCGGCGGAAGGCAAAGTCATTCTTTTCATCGATGAAATGCACACGGTCATCGGCGCCGGCGCCGCGGAAGGCGCCATGGATGCCAGCAACATGCTCAAACCCCTCCTGGCGCGTGGTGAGCTGCACATGATCGGCGCGACCACGATCACCGAATACAGGAAATACATTGAGAAGGATGCCGCATTGGAACGACGCTTCCAGCCGGTCCTGGTCACGGAACCGGGCGTGGAAGACACGATCAGCATCCTGCGTGGTTTGAAAAGCCGCTACGAGGTGCATCACGGCGTACGCATCACCGACGGCGCGGTCATCGCGGCTGCCAACCTTTCCAACCGCTACATCACCGACCGCCGTCTTCCGGATAAGGCCATCGACCTGATCGACGAAGCGGCCGCGCGCCTGCGCACGGAGATCGATTCGAAACCCCAGGAACTTGACGAGGTCGACCGCCAGATCATCCAGATGGAGATCGAACGCCAGGCGCTCCAAAAAGAAAAGGACAAATCATCCGCCGAGCGCCTGCACAAGATCGAATCGGACCTGGCAGATTTGCGCGAACGATCCAACCAGCTGACGCTGCGCTGGCAGACTGAAAAAACAGCCATTACCGATCTGCAGAAGGTCAAGGAACAGGTCGAGCAAACTCAAAACGAACTGGAGGATGCCGAACGAAAAAATGACCTGGAAGATGCCGCCCGCCTGCGCTACGGGGTGATGCCGGAACTGGAAGCCAAACGGGGCGATGCCGAGAAGCGGTTACAGCAGCTTCAGAAGGAAGGAGCCCTTCTCAAGGAGGAGGTGGACGCCGAAGAAATCGCCAGCATCGTGGCGAAATGGACCCACATCCCGGTCGAGAACCTGCTCGAAAG
>CAZCHK010000044.1:0-19043 GCA_964498605.1 uncultured Anaerolineaceae bacterium
ACACAGCAGTTCACTTTTCAAGTTTAAACGGTTCACTTTTGAAAATTAAACAACAGTGTCGGAATTGCATATGGAAAAAGTGGTGTTTCTTCTGTATAATGATATGCTAACAGGACACATCACGAAACATATGACCAGAAGACTTTTTCGCAATCGTGATATTGGAAAACCTTTCAAAGGAGGTGGTATTTATTCAAAAGAAACATAACCCACTGTGCTGTGCTTTCGAATTTGTTTCACTCAATCCTTAAGGAGGAACGTATCATGAAAAGAAGTCTGTTATTCACCATCGCTCTCGTTTTACTGGCAAGCATGCTATTCGTCGCCTGCCAGCCAGCCGCAACCGTTGAAGAACCTGCTGCTGAAGAAGAGATCGTGGCGACCTGTGCCCTGATTACCCCCAATCCACTGGGTGATCGCTCATTCATTGACTCATCAGCCCGCGGCATTGAACAAGCCAATGCCGAGCTGCCTGTGCAGTGCGACATCATCGAGACCAACGGCGTTTCCGAGCACGAGACTGCTCTGCGCGGAGCCATTGCCGAAGGCTATGATCTGATCCTTGGCCTGGCCATGGACACAGAGATGTTCGTCAATCTTGCCAATGAATTCCCCGAGCAGAAGTTCGCATCACCCTCAGAAATTTTCCTCGATGTGCTGCCTGAAAACCTCATCGCTTACCAGATCGATGTGCACGAGTCGTCCTACCTGGTCGGCGTGATCGTCGGTTCCCTGACCCAGACCAAGATTGTGGGTGCCGTGGTTGGCGGCGATGCCCCTGGCTTGAACCAGTTCTTTTATGGCTACAAGCAGGGTGTGCTCGAAGTCTGCCCCGACTGCGAAGTCCTGGTGAGCTACCTCGGTTTTGAATTCTCCAACCCGACTCTGGGGCTGGAATCCGCTCTGGCGCAGTACGACCAGGGCGCGGATATCATCTACCAGGTCGCCGGCCGTTCTGGTGAAGGCGTTCTGGAAGCCGCTGCCCAGCGTGATCTGTACGCCATCGGCGTCGACTCCAACCAGGATGACATTCAGCCCGGTCACGTCATCGTTTCCATGATGAAGCGTGTCAACATGACCACCTTCGATCCCATCAAGCTTGTCGTCGACGGGACTTTCGCTGGTGGCTTTGCCAAACGCGGCCTGGCAGAAGGTTTTGCCGGTATTTCATGGGACGAGGGCTCAACAACCTTTGAGGACAACGGTCCTGCAGAACTGGTCTCCATGCTGCCGGATGTCAAAGCGCTGGTTGAAGAATACCGCGCCAAGATACTGAGCGGCGAAGTGGTTGTCTGCGACGCATTCTTCGTGGATACCGAAGCCTGCACCACGCTTCTCGGTCAATAACCAATAGTCAACTGAATCAAACTCCGGAGCGTAAAACGCTCCGGAGTTAGTATGGAGGCAAAGCGCATGCCATCTGCCATTGAAATGAAGGGGATCACCAAATACTTCTCCTCGACGGATGTACAGGCAAACAGCGATGTGCACCTGAGCGTGGAAGTGGGCGAAATACACGCCCTCGTAGGAGAGAATGGAGCGGGGAAAACGACCTTAATGAACATCCTTTATGGTCTTCACAAACCTGATAAAGGAGAGATCTTCGTCAACGGCGCGAAGGTCAGCATCCACCATCCGGATGATGCCATCAGACATGGCATCGGGATGGTGCACCAACACTTCAAACTCGTACCATCCTTCACGGTTGCCCAAAACATCATGCTGGGCATTGAACCCAACACAATCGGCTTTCTCAATGTATCGAATGAAAACCAAATCGTAAATAATCTGGCAAAGAAATATAACCTGCCAGTTGATCCAAGGACGAAAATTCGTGATCTTCCGGTCGGCATGCAGCAGCGGGTGGAAATTTTAAAGGTATTGCAGAGGAACGCGAAAATTCTGATCCTCGACGAGCCCACCGCCGTGCTGACCCCGCAGGAAGTCGAAGAACTGATTACGGTGGTCAAGAACTTATCCTCGCTGGGTTACACCATCGTCTTCATCACGCACAAACTGGTTGAGGTGATGAAGGTTGCCCACCGGGTGACGGTCATGCGCAATGGAAAAAATGTCGGCACGAAACTGGTTGCACAAACAAACATCCCTGAACTTGCCCGGATGATGGTAGGCCGGGAAGTACTGCTGCGGGTCAAGAAGAAACCTGCCAAACCGGGCGAGCCCGTTTTTGAAGCCAATGATGTCAGCGTTTCCGATGTGAATGGGCTTGCCGCTGTCTCGCACGTCACCTTCAAAGTCCGCGCCGGAGAGATCGTTGGAATCGCGGGAGTGAACGGCAATGGCCAGACCGAACTGGTCGAGGTGGTCACCGGAATGCACACCCTGGATGGGGGCAGCATAAAACTGAGGGGAAAAGACATCACCCGGGCGAATGTCCGCGACAGGCGCAATGTCGGCATGGCGCACATCCCCGAAGACCGCATCAAGGTCGGTCTGAACCTGCATACCAATCTGGACGAAAACCTGATCGTTTCCCGCTACAACCAATCCGAATTCTCCCGAGCAGGATTCCTGCTGACAAAAACGATCCGTGAATTTGCTGCCAAGGTGATCAAGCTTTTCTCGATCTCCGCAGCAAAACCCGGTGAAGACATTTCCATGCTTTCCGGCGGAAACCTGCAAAAAGTCGTGGTGGGACGCGAACTATCCGGAAATCCTTCCTTCATCATCGCCAACCAGCCCACGCGCGGCCTGGATGTCGGTTCTATCGAATTCGTTCATCAAACACTGCTGGAAGCCAGAGATAAAGGAGCTGCTATTTTGCTGGTGAGTGTTGAACTGGATGAGATCATGTCGCTGTCTGATCGAATCCTTGTCCTGTATCGTGGAAAGATCCAGGGAGAGCTGGACGCAGCCACGGCAAAAGAGGAAGAGGTTGGCATTCTCATGGCGGGTGGTACGCTGGCTGATTTGCAGCCGGCTGCCAAGACCGGCAGATCCAAGAAAGAGGTGAGCAAATGAACCCAAGGACCCGGCGTCTCATCAATTCTTTTGTAGTTCCCGTGCTGGCTATCCTTTCCGGGTTGATCCTCATGGGGGTTTTGATCCTTGCCTCCGGCAGGACCCTGCCGCAAACATTCGAGGCATACGGTGTTCTCTTCACCAAGGGTTTCAGCTGCAGCGGCAAAACCTGCAGCCTGCTGCCAACGCTGGAAAGGGCCACGCCGATCATCCTGACCGGTCTCTCGGCGGTTGTGGCCTTTCGCTCGGGCCTGTTCAGCATCGGCCAGGAAGGGCAGTACCTGATGGGAGCGGTGGTCGCAGCCTGGCTTGGGTATGCCATTCACTTGCCTCCCGTTATCCATCCTATCGTTATTATGCTCGCCTGCATGCTCGCTGGTGCCATCTATGGCTTTGTTCCGGGGATCCTGCGTGTAAAACTTGGCGTCAATGAGCTGCTGGCGACAATCATGCTGAACGCGATTGCCGTTTTATTCGTGGAGTACATGGTGCAGTATCCCATGCGGGCGAACATGGCCGTCACAGCGCACTCACCCGTGATCGATCAAACCGCTTATCTGCAGAATTTTGTCAAAGGCTCCAACTGGGGCTGGGGGTTTGTCATCGCCATTCTCGCGGCCGTGATCATTTTCATCTACCTGTGGAAAACGAAAGCCGGTTACGAGCAGCGCATGGCGGGTCAATCGCACTGGTTCGCGCTTTTCGGCGGGATTCCCAGCGACAGCGCGGCCATTCGGGCCATGATCATCAGCGGCGCTCTGTCAGGCCTGGCTGGTGCGGTGAATGTACTGGGGGTTCACCACCGCATCATGACTGGTTTCTCAGAAGGGCTGGGGTTTGATGGTCTCACGTCAGCAATTCTGGGTCAAACCCACCCGCTTGGCGTTTTCATCGTTGCAATCCTGTTTGCCGGCGTCAAACAAGGCGCCCAATTGGGTCTGCAGATCAAAATGAACATCCCGAGAGAGCTCGGCGGCACGATCATAGGTTTCATCATCCTGTTTATCGCGGCCCGTAAGATCTACGAAAATGGAATTGATGGAATCAGAGGGTGGTTCAAAAAACCAGGGCCATCCACGAAAGGAGGCACCCAATCATGAACTCTGGATTTTGGAGTGTTTTTACGTACGAGCTCCTGCAAAGCAGCATCCGATTGGCCACACCGATTATCCTGGCTGCCCTGGGGGGAGCGATCTGCAACAAATCCGGTGTATTGAACCTTGCCCTTGAAAGCAAAATGCTGATGGGAGCATTTGTCGGCATCGTCGCGGCATACTATCTTGGCAACTCATACCTCGGTTTATTGGCAGCCATGCTGGCTGGCGCGATACTTGGCCTGCTGTTCGCCTTCCTGTACCATCAGTACGAGGTTGATCTGGTGATTCTTGCCATCGCTTTCAATCTGATCATCGCTGAGCTGACCGTTTACGTGATGCGCATCATGTTCGGCAATGTCGGCAGCTGGTCTGATCCGAGCATTGTGCGTATTCCCGATATCGCCATCCCGATCATCAAAGACATACCGGTTCTGGGACCGATCCTGAGCGGCTACAACATCATCGTTTATTTTTCCTGGTTCGCAGCCATCGTGCTTTACATCCTGCTGTACAAGACCAGGTTCGGCAGACACATCCGCGCGGTTGGTGAAAATAAGGATGCCGCCATCACCGTGGGTATCAATGCCAGGCTGATCCAGACGCTTGCCCTTTCCATATCCGGTGCCCTGGCAGCATTGGGAGGGGCCTTCCTTTCGATCGGTCACCTGAAATTGTTCACCCGCAACATGAGCAACGGCAGGGGCTGGACAGCCATCGCTGCCGCCATTTTTGGCGGGAATCACCCCATCGGAACCTTCTTCTCCAGCCTGTTCTTCGGGTTTTCGGATGCCTTCTCGCTGCGCATTCAGAACATGACCAACCTGCCGTCCAACCTGGTGGAAATGCTGCCCAATGTTGCGACATTGCTCATCCTGGTCGTCATCGCGCTGCGCGGCAAGATCGGTGAAAGCATTACCCGCGCGCGTTTCCGCGGCAAATTGAGCGCGGAACAGCACCAGGTGGAACCTTCGAAGTAACATCAAGTCCTATCCTTCAGGGGCGTGCCGGTCGACGCCCCTTTTTCTTGATGGTGAACACGTGAAATGAAACTGATCTACCTGGACACGGACATGGGGCTGGGCACGCCGCGCGCCGAGCTGGATGACGCGGCTGCTCTGATCACCCTGTACGGGTCATCGCTGGCTCGCCTTCATTGCGCGGGTTCCACCTACGGCAACGTGCCCCTGCGCGATGCGACCACCAATCTTACAAGGTCAGTATCGCTTCTCAACCTCCATCCAAAGTTGGGGGTTGGCGCAGACCACCCAATTTCCGGCGACATGGACTGGTTTCACGATTGGCAGGCCAGTTACGGCGCGACCGCCGACTGGCCTGTTTCGGAAGCGCTGCCAGATGCCTTGGACATGCTCATCGAGTGCCTCAAATCCAACCCGGGACAAATGTCCATTCTGGCCATCGGCCCGTTGACAAATCTCGCCCTGGCGTTGCGAAAATCCCCGGGTATTGTGCCGCTGGTAAATGAAATCATTGCCATGGGTGGATCATTTGAGTCCCGGAACGGTTCTCCTGAATTCAACATGCGCTGCGATCCTGAAGCGGCTGATCTCGTCCTCTCGGCGGGTTGGCCAATAACGCTGATCGGGTTGGAAATCACTCGAAAAGCCCGTTTTACACGCGAGGAAATACACGCGCTGCGGGAATGGAACCCATTGATCACGCTTTTCAAAAATCAGGCCACAGGTTGGATCGACCGAGTCGAAAGCATGGGCTGGGAGAGGGGCGGATGCTCGCTGCATGATGCCGTGGCTGCCGCTTACCTCATCGCCCCGACGCTCTTTACGATCAGCAGGAGAGGAGTGTTCGTCGAGCGCGATGACCCGGATTCAAGAGGTCTGACCCGCTTCAGCAAGGAGGAGATGCCGTCATCGAATATTCAAGTGGTCACGGATATGGACGCTGCTGCCGTGCACCAGCTGATTTTAAACGCGTTGAATCACGAGGTGATCGCATGAACAAACCTGCAGTGCTTTGTTACGGAGAGATCGGCGTTGACAACCTGATCCAGGCGGAGCAGCTGCCCTCGCCGGAGGTCGCGGTCTTTCCCTCCTCAGACAGCTATCACATCGGCGGCGCGGCGGCCAACACTGCCGTCTGGCTATCGGAATTGGGAGTCAGCACATCTCTGAGCGGAAATGCGATCGGCACGGACCTGTATGGAGGCTGGTTGTGGGAGTGGCTTTCGAAGCACCCGCTTTTAGACCTGACTTATGTTGAAAAGCGATCGGATGTGACCACACCCTTCACCCGCGCCATCGTCACCCCCGATGGAGAAAGGTCGTTTCTCATCTTCCATTACCCTCAGACCCCAAAAACAGTGCTGAGGGGTGAGATGGCACGCGGAACGCAATTCGTCGCGCTGGACCTCTACGGCGGACCGGAACGCCTGGCGGCAGCCAAACTGGCCGTGGAAACCGGTTCTAGGACAGCCATCGGGGATGTGATCCACCCCGATCACCCCGTGCTACCCTACGCCAGCATCATCACGAATTCCAGCTCGTACATACGCGATGTGTTTCCAGGGATCGATGTCATGTCCCACTCGCTCAAACTCCAATCGATCAGTAAAGGCATCGTCATCACCACGGATGGCCCCCGACCCATCCACGTGGTCGATCAGGATGGCCGGTCGTTTTCAATCCACCCGCCCAAGGTCAACGTGGTTGACGCGACCGGTGCCGGGGATGCCTTTCGAGCCGGGCTTCTCTATGGATTGACCAGCAAAATGCCGCTGGAGAAAGCCGCCTGCTGCGGGGCTGCCTGCGGCTCGCTCAAAGTACAAACTCTCGGTGCTGCCAGTCACCTGCCTTCTGTTCAGGAGGTGCGCCAGCTGGCGGAGACACTCGAACCGCGAATCACATGACCAGTACGATGCCCGGCAGCCCCAGCACGAAACCGCTCGCGGTCAAACCTGGTCGTCCAGTGAAAGGGTATATCAACAACATCCTTGCACACAGCTTCGTGGACGGACCAGGGAACCGACTGGTGGTTTTTTTGCAAGGCTGCAATTTCAACTGCCTGTATTGTCACAATCCTTACACGATCCATCTGTGCAACAGCTGCGGCACGTGCGTTCCAGCCTGCCCCTCCAATGCTCTCAGCATTTTCAACGGGAAAATCCTCTGGCTGCCTGATCGCTGCGTTGATTGCGACACCTGCATCACCGTATGCCCGCACCAGTCGTCTCCCAAAGTCAAGCAGTACTCTCCTGAACAATTGTGGGATCGCCTGCGAACCGACATGCGCTATGTCTCAGGCATCAGTGTATCAGGCGGAGAACCCATGCTGCAGGCAGAGTTTGTCGGCAGTTTTTTTGAGCTGGTAAAAAACCATTCGCATCTAACTACATTGATCGAAACGAACGGCTTTGTGGGACCGTCTGCTTACAAACCTTTATTGAAACACCTGGATTCGGCGCTGGTCGATCTGAAAACGATCGATCAAGATCTCCATGTCAAAATCACTGGCAAACCGCTCGAACCAGTACTGGGGTCCATCATTTTTTTGCATGAGCAACGAAAACTCCACGCTGTGCAGCAGGTCATTGTTCCAGGTTTTACGGATACAATTGAGCATATCCGCCTCAGCGCGCGTTTAATAAAAAAAATCGATCCAAGCATCACGCTGCACCTGCTGCGCTTCCGCCCGCACGGCACAGCGGGGCACGCCAGATCGTGGGGCTCTCCACAGGATGATCTCATGGACAAACTGGTAAGAACCGCAATGGAAGAAGGCCTGCTGCATGTCAAGCGCTCCTTATAGAAAGAGATATGATGAATCATCCACTACCTCAACCGTTTCTTCCTTTCGAGAACCTGACGGATGGCCTGACCAGTGAAGCTCTCTCTTTGTACAAAAAAGCTGTCCGCGACGTGATCACAGCCGGAGACCTGACAGGCGACCAGAAACGCGACGCGCTGGCTGGCCTGGCGGTATCCTCGCAGCCCTATCCAGGCGTCTCCCAAAAAAGCCGAGACCTGATCCGGCAGGGCGTGCTGTGCTTGCTGTCTGAAGGCGCAGCCCAGCATCACCCCCGTTATGTTGCTCCGGATTATTCCAAATTTCTGCGCAATGGATCGGCGTTTCTTGAGCTGTCTCCGGCCGAAAACCTTCTCGATGCGACCGCCAAGCTCCTGATCGCCTACCAATACACCTCGGTTTCAAGCCATCCGGTCTTCATCGGCCGGGTTGATGAATTGCTGGAGCCCTACCTCACCGATCAATCCGATTCTGAGGTGATCCCGATCCTGCGCTCCTTCTGGCTCATGGTTGACCGCCTGTTCCCCAGCGCTTTCGTGCACGCCAACATCGGGCCAGCCTCCTCTCGAAGTGCCAGGTTGTTGCTGCAGATCGAGCGGGAATTGAAAACCTTGACCAATCTCACCCTGCGCTATGACAGGCAAATCACGCCGCCTGACCTTGCCCTGCTGGCAGTGGAGAACGCGCTGCGGTTGACCAAACCGTATTTTCTCAATCACCCGCTGATGAAAGCGGATTGGGGTGATGATTACTGCATCGCCAGCTGTTACAACGCCATGCGCATCGGCGGCGGCATTCACACCATGGTTCGCCTGAACATCAAACAGGCTGCGCTCGTCTCGGACGGCACTGAGAGCGGTTTCCTCGATCAGACCATCCCTGAAGTCGTTGACAAACTGGTCGAAGTGATCAACAGCAGATCCTCATTCCTTGTCGACCAGTCCCGCTGGTTCGAGCACAGTTTCCAGGTCGCGGAGGGATTGTTGTCCATTGAAAAATTCACCGCCTACGCGGGGATCTTCGGCCTGGCCGAAGGAGTCAATCACATCATGTCGCGCACGGGAAGATCTGCCAGGTACGGCCACTCAGCCAGCGCGAACCAGTTCGCACAGTTGGTAACTGAACGGATCTACACCGAACTTCAAAAGCACCATGGCCTGTACTGCCAGGGGACTGGCTACCATGTCTGCTATCATGCCCAGGTGGGTATTGCGGAAGACGTGGATGTCACTCCCGGGATCCGGGTCCCTGCCGGGGAAGAACCCGAACTGTACAAGCATATCCAGGCGGAGGCCCCGACGCAACGCCACATCCAGGGCGGCAGCAGTACGATCCTGGAATTCGATCAAACTGCCGTTTCCAACCCCCAGGCAGTCCTGGACATCATCCATGGGGCTCACGCGGACGGGGTGCGCAACTTATCCGTTGGTTCAGCTGATTCGGAATTCGTCCGCGTGACAGGCTACCTGGTGCGACGCAGCGATCTGGAGGCTAGAAAAAATGAGAAGGCCGTACGGCATGCTTCCGACCTGTTGGCTTCCCCCTTCACGGTGAACAAACCGAATACTCTCCACAGGCGAACCAGAAAAGTCTGAAGCAGGAGAACTGCAGCCAGGGGATGGTGGATGATGTTTCCTGTGTATAATAATCTCAGGTTTGATTGATTAACATGGCACTACCCGCGCAAACACCCTCCGAGGACCGCCTGAGTCTTCTGTATCGGCTCACCCAGACCTTCAATTCAACATTGGACCTGGATGAGGTACTGAACCGCGTCATGGACGAGGTCATCAAGGCCGTGCACGCGGAAAGAGGTTTCCTGATGCTGCTGGACGAGGAGGAGAAGCTGTCCTTTCGGGTTGCTCGCGGTATGGATCAAAAGGAAATTGATGAGCCTCAATTCGAGGTGTCGCGCTCAGTGATCGAGCAGGTCGTCAAGGACAAAAAAGCCATTCTGACCAGCGACGCGCAGATGGATGAGCGCTTCAGCATGCGCCAGAGCATCCTGGTCAAGGGACTGCGCGCGATCCTGTGCGTGCCGCTCATGGTCAAGGAAAAAATCACGGGCGTGATCTACACGGATAACCGCATCCAGGCGGGCATATTTCGAGATGACGACCTCGAACTGCTGAACTCCATCGCCTCGAACGCCGCCATAGCCATCGAAAATGCCCGCCTTTACCAGGTCGCCATTGAACAGGGTCGCATGGAGCGGGAGATGCAGATGGCGCGGAAGGTACAGTCGGGTCTGCTCCCGCATTCGATCCCAAAGCATCCCGGCTGGGAATTCTCCGCGACCTGGATTCCAGCGCGCGAAGTCGGCGGCGATTATTACGATTTCATATCAATCCAGGATGATCGTCTTGGTGTTCTCATCGCGGACGTGACAGACAAAGGCATGCCCGCGGCGTTGTTCATGGCATCCGCGAGAAATATCGTTCGCAGCTGCGTGGACGGCAAAAAAAGTCCAAACGAGTGCCTGACCAAAGCCAATCAACTGATCGCGTCAGAATCCGACGACAACATGTATGTGTCCATGTTCTACTTCTGCCTGGACCTTCCCCGATATGAAGCCACGTATGTCAATGCCGGGCATAATCCCGCGCTGTTCTACAAAAAACAGGACAAATCCCTGACCACGCTGGACCGCACCGGCATGTGGCTGGGAGTCGATTCCACCTCGGCATACTCGCAGTCGGTGATCACCATGGAAAAGGGTGATCTGATCCTGCTGTACACGGACGGTGTGACCGATGCCATAGATCAATCCGAGCAGGATTTTGGGATGGACCGCCTGAAAGACGTACTCCTGAAGCATGCAGACGCCGGGACGGATGAGATCCTGCAATCCATCATGGACGCCATTCATTCTTTCTGCGGCGACATCGTCCCTTTTGACGACATCACGCTGGTATTGATAAAGAGATCTTAAAACCCGGATCGGAAACACAACATGATTGGTTCTTTATTTAATCATCGCTACAAGATCAATGAATTGATCGGGCAGGGCGCCATGGGCCATATTTACCTGGCGCACGATACCGTCCTTCAGCGCGACGTCGCGCTCAAACTGGTCAATCAATCCAATATCGGCCCTGAAGGAAGAGCCAAGCTGCTAACCGAGGCTCAGGAGGCGGCCAAGCTGAACCACCCCAACATCGTCTCGGTCTATGACGCGGGCGTGGTGGATGACACTCCTTTCATCGTGATGGAACTGCTGCGGGGAAAATCCCTTTTCGAACAGAAACCTGCAGATGTCCAGGAGCTCATCAATTTCTCAAAACAGATCTGCCGCGCTCTACGGCATGCCCACAACAATGGTGTCATCCACCGCGACCTGAAGCCCGAGAATATCATCCGCAGCAACGATCACACCATCAAATTGTCCGACTTTGGACTGGCCCGTTCAGTCGCGTCAAGGCTTTCTTTCGAAGGCAGCCTGGTCGGAACGGTTTATTACATTTCTCCGGAATCGGTGCAGGGCAAGCATCCAGACGGGCGGGCTGACCTGTACGCGCTGGGAGTGATGCTTTACGAATGGGCAACCGATCAGCTTCCCTTCTCCGCTGACGATCCACTCGGCGTGATCTCACAACACCTCTACGCCCCAGTCACCCCTCCCCACGCCCATAAACCGGACATCCCTCCCGCGTTGGAAAACTTGATCCTTTCCCTGCTGGAAAAACGTCCTGAGGACAGACCTGCTTCCGCGGAAATGGTGCTGGACATGCTGGATACGCTTGACCTCTCGATCACATCCTCCAACAGGCTGGTGCTGGTTGATCGGGTGACGCGAGGGAGGTTTGTGGGCCGCGAGGAAGAACTGAGCGAGATCGCAAACATCTGGCACCAAACTACTACTGGGCAGCCCCAGGTGCTTTTGATCAGCGGTGAACCAGGCATCGGTAAAACCCGCCTGATCAAAGAACTGATCGCCAGGGCCTCAGCGATGGGAGCCCGATCTTTGCTGGGTGAGAATTACGCTGAAGGGGGCATGCCGTACGCTCCCTTCGCCCAGATGATCCAGGAGTCTCTCAACCCGGATTTCAACCTGGATGTCGAACTGTCGGATTTCGTGATGTCAAACCTGGCCAGGATCGTGCCCGGCCTGCTGCTGCAAAACCCAGACCTGAAAGTCCTTCCTGAAATGGACCCCGCGATGGAACAGCAGCAGGTCTTTGAAAGCGTTGTGGCATGGGCTGATACCCTGACCTCTCAAACTCCGCTGGTCATGGTACTGGATGACGCGCACTGGAGCGACAATGGATCACTGCATTTGCTGCGCCATTTGATCCGCCGCCTGAAAAAATCCCGCGTTTTATTCGCCCTGACCTACCGGGAGATCGAACTGACCGAGTCCAATCCGCTCCAAAGTTTTCTTCTCGATCTCAACCGCGACTCCACTTCTCACCGGGTCAAACTGTCAAGATTCACCGAGAAACTCACCTCTGAAATGCTGGTGACCATGCTGTCACCCAAAGGTGATGTTGCGCCTGAGGTTGTAAAGGCCATCTATCACGAAACCGAAGGCAACCCCTATTACATCGAGGAAGTCTGTAAAACACTGCTCGAAGAACAAAAACTTGAGTTTCACGAAGGGCAGTGGACCGTCAAAGATGTCCAAAATATCCAGATCCCACAAAGCATCAAAGTGACCATCCAGTCCAGATTAAACAGGCTTCCAGAATCCTGCCAGGACCTTTTGCGTCTGGCTGCCGTGATCGGTCGTGAATTTGAATACGCCGTGTTGAAAAACGCATCTGACCTTGAAGAGGACACTTTGATCTCATGCCTTGAAAACGCAGTATCGTCACAGATCCTGCGGGAAGTCTCACACGGTCACGGACGGGAGGAAACGTTCATTTTTGAACACGCCCTGATCGCGACGACGCTGCGTGAATCGTTGAGCGGCTTGCGCCGCCAGCGCCTGCACAAGAAGGTCGCCTCTGCCATCGAGATACTCTCCCCGGATAAATACGAACGCCTGGCATATCACTATGAGGAAGCAGGAGATGAATCCAACGCGCTCAAAGAGTACATCAAGGCCTGTGAACGCGCCCTCAAGATCCATGCCAACCAGGAGGCTGAACGCTTCGCCCGTTCCGCTCTCGAAATCTGCTGCAAATCAAGTCTGGATGAAGCCAGGATCAACGCCCTCCTCGGCGAAGCCCTCTTCCGCCAGGACCGCCTTCCGGATGCTGAAAAATTCATGCGCACAGCCATCGAGAACTACTACTCGCTTGGAGACCTGGATAAAATGGCATCGATCTACGCGCGGATGGGCCGCTCCGCCTGGAGCCGCGGGGCAATCCCTGAAAGCCTGTCCATCTGTCAGGAGGGAATGGGCAAGCTTTCCCCGGATCTTGAAGGTGAAGGCATCGCTGCATTGATGCATGAAACTGC
The DNA here is from genome assembly GCA_964498605.1 of uncultured Anaerolineaceae bacterium. GTDB lineage: Bacteria > Chloroflexota > Anaerolineae > Anaerolineales > Anaerolineaceae > JBGQAS01. Next base: position 13,260 of record CAZCHK010000044.1, read on the forward strand.
CCGCGCGTTCCGTTTCAACAACCTTCAGGAAGAAGCCTTACCGCTGGCCAGGCGGGCCTTAGAGATGGCAAAGAAGCTCAACCTGGCGGAAGTGCAAGCTGACACATTGTCGACCATCGGGATCATCACGACGCAGCCTTTCGAAGCGCAGTACGAAGCTCTCAAGCAAGCAGCAGAACTGGCTGAAAGAGAAGGCTCGCTTTATACCGCCGGAAGGACACTCATCAACTATGGGGGGATCATCGTCCGCAAGGGAAAACCCAAAGAAGCGCTGCCGATCTTCTACAGGGCAATCGATTTCACCAGACGGATGGGATCTCAGGGTCTGGAATACTTTTATTCGATCTCTCTCCTCAGCACCGAATTTTCGCTGGGACACCTGGAGAAAGTCCACTCGATCCTGGCACACTTGCAAGAGATCGAGCCTTTGATCCAGCTTCCCGCTTCGACGATCCTGCGATACAAGGTCAATTACATACTTTTAGAAGGCATCCTGCTCAGACTGGAAGTGGGTTCTGCCGCGGCCAGGGATTTCCTGCTTGAAAACCTTCAAACCATCATCGATTCAGGCAACTCGAACGCGCTCCTGGAGTCGTACGATACCCTCTTTGAAATCTCACTCGAATTGGATGATCTGGAAGCGGCGCAGAAATTCATCGATTCCTCCACTGAGATCATTGACTCATCCGAAGACCCAAAGCTGTACTCTGCGAATTGCTATCTGTCATCATTTCTGGTCGAATTGAAAAAGTTAAACCTGGAGGATGCCCGGCGCTACCTTTCCAAAGCAAAAGCGATCTTCGATCAGTTATCCGATTCCATGATGCGGTGGCAGGGATATCGGTGCGAGGCGATGCTGCTTTCGGCGGAAAGCAGGTACGAAGAAGCCTGGCAGATTTTTGAAAAAGCGCTCAACGATCTTCAGAACGCGGGTATGCTGATCAGGGAAATCCTGCTCGTCGATGAGTATTCCGATTCATTAATAGTATCGAACAAGCCAGAAGCTCTGAAAAATGCCCGCTCGTTGCTGCAGGAAGCCATCGAAAAAGTAGAAAATCTAAACCTGCACCCCATCGTGGAAAGATTTTCAGGAAAACTGGCATCGATTCGAAAGGCGTTGGCAGCTTAAATCTTTTTCGACAGGCGATTTAATCCAATAACAATTTTAATCCAATATTAATATTGATGGCAATAATACAAATATCCAACGGACACACAGCCTTTATGCGATTTCTCACCAACCAGCAACAGAAAATATCCGAGGTCAATCCTTGGTATGATCAGTTGCGTATGCCCAACCGCCTCGACCTTTCCGTAGCCAGGATAAAAGAAAACGGTACCGAATTCGGCTGCTGCAGACATGGTTTGCGAAAATCCTCCCTGGAGGATCTGTGCAGAATCTAGATTTCCTGCAAATGGCAAGATACGCGTTGAAACACGGACAACGTGTTGATGCGCGAAATTACGCATGGCGGGCGCTACAGGGAGATGAGCATCTCGAGGAAGCCTGGCTGATATTGGCCGCGGTTGCCAGCCCGGAAGCCAGCGTGGAGTACCTTCAAAAAGCCCTGCAGATCAATCCTCAAAGCATTCGCGCGCAGAAGGGGATGGAATGGGCAGAGGAAAGGCTCAAATGCTGGAATGCAACCCATTCACCAAAAGTAATTCCTCGCCCACTCGTAAATGATGTTATCCCTATACCTGCAGGAAGCAATTCTACGGGCTCAAAGAAGAAACCTGCTGCAGCAATCGATCCCGCCCTGGTTCTGCCTGACGAGTTTGGCGGGAAACCTTTGCAAGAACAGCGGATGGGGGGAGTCACCGCGCTCAGGACTTTTCGCTACGTGTTCACCCGCCTAATCACGATCCTGCTCACTATCGCGGTGGGCGTGTTCGCAACCATCATGATCGCGAACAGGGACGGCAGCCTTGACCAAGCTTTATTGTCAGACGCAAAAAGCCAGGCCTCAATTATCATCCGGGAAACGGGATACGAGGGTGATTTTAACCAGGCCGTCAGCCAGCTGACGGAAGAACTGGTGGATATGCGCGGCGGCAATCTTCCGCCCTTTCTGAAACATCTGAGTTGGTTGAAAAACATCCTCACGTTCAACTGGGGGGATGCCCTTGCCTCCGATTATCAGGGGACTGTGATGTCTCCCGCCGCGTGGAAGAAAATGGCTTACTCGGGATTGAACGCCGTTACGTATCACAAGGACTCAGAGGCCCTCACCCGCCGGCAGGCATTGTCAGCCGGGTCTCAGATCAATTTCAAGGTTTCGCAGATCATCATCACCAGGCTGCCAAACACTCTCCTGATCGTTGGAAGCGCCAATCTGCTGCTCTTCCTCATCGGCATCCCTCTCGCGCTGCACATCTCGACCAGATCGGAAAAGTTCCTGGACAAATTGGTCGTGGCACTGGCTCCCCTCTCATCCATTCCAAGCTGGGTGCACGGGATCATTCTCGTCATGTTGTTTGCCGTGACGCTGAGAATTCTGCCTTACGGGCGGATGTTTGATGTATTTCCACCCAGCACGCCTTTGGGTTACATTCCCATCGTGCTGAAGCATATGATCCTGCCCGTTATGGCTATCTTTCTCAGCATCTTCTTCCAATGCGTGTACGCCTGGCGCACGTACTGCCTGCTGTACTCCATGGAGGATTATGTCGACCTGGCAAAAGCAAAGGGGCTTTCAGCGCAAAAACTGGAAAGAAAATACATCCTCCGCCCGTCCATGCCGTACATCCTGACATCATTCGCGCTCACCTTCCTCAGTTTCTGGCAAACAACAACGGCGCTGGAGTATTTTTTTGATTGGCCGGGAATAGGCCAGCTGTACATAGAAAGCATCAAGCAGTTCGATTCTATCGTTGTCATAGCGATTGTGGCCATCTTTGCCTACCTGCTCGGCGTGATGGTGTTTCTACTGGATATCTTCTACGTCCTTCTGGACCCAAGGATACAGATCCAGCAGGCAGCCCTGAAAATCAGCACTTCCATAAAAGAATTCTTCTCAAAATCGAAGAATGGAAATACCTCCGGGGATACTCACCAATTACCAGGTTTTCGGTCAATTTCGTTCCAGGAACGCGTCACGACAGCGGTAAGGAATTATTTCATGTCGAGAAAATATTCCAGTTCCGGAATTGAGCGGCAGAAAGATTCGAAATTCAAGCAGATGTTCCGTTACCCTTCCGCCATGATCGGATTATCGATCCTGGCGGTCTTGATCCTTCTATCGATCTATGTCCTCATCACCATGCCATACAAACAGATCGAATACTCACTTGACACCCAAATGGAGATCAAGAAATACAACCCGATCTACGCGCAGCCTGCCTGGTTCAATCTCTTCCGCGCCGATAAGCTGCCTGAAACCATCATCGTGAAAACCAGCCAGAACCCTGGAAGCCGGGTCGTCTCGCCGATGCCAGGGGGAGGCGAGCAGATCGACCTGGCGCTGAGCTTCGAGTACCCATACTCGGACATGCCCCAATCTTTCAAGTTGTATTTTACGGTTGATCATGCCACCCAGAAACTGATCGCATCCGTATCCATTGAAACACCCGATGGTCGTATCATCCCCTTCAAAGGTCAATCCATCCAGGATGCCGCGCGATACGATTTTGACAACACCGCGTATTCCAGTTTTATCAACACGCACGCGCTTGGAGCGAACATCAAGATTGGCACCGAGGAGATCCATCAGACCGAGAGCAGCGGCAACTACCCAGTCTATTACCTGATCATGACCCACCCGGATGCGACCAAACCACTGGCGCAGAAAGGCAGGTACACCCTGAATGTATCTGCCCTGACTTTCGAGCCAAATGTCAGCGTCGACGCGGAGCTGGTCGTAAAAGGAAAGGTTTTTGGCCTTGCCGGGACCGACAACCTCGGCAACGAGCTGCTCACGCCGCTTTTGCAGGGCACGCCCATCGCCATCGGGATCGGGATCATCGGGGCGCTCGTTACAACCGTCCTGTCTTTGCTGCTGGCAGCATTAGGCGCATGGTTTGGCGGCTGGCTGGACACGATCATCCAGAGGATCTCCGAAGCCACCATGATTCTGCCAATCCTGGCCATATGCGTTCTGCTGGTGGCATTGTTCGACATGCCGCTGTGGGGCATGATCCTCATCATCATCATCCTGAACGCTTTTGGCAGCCCCATCAAAGCATTCCGGGCGGCTTTTCTCCAGGTCAAGTCCGCCCCGTACATCGAGGCTGCCAGGGCGTATGGAGCGAGCAACTGGCGCATCATCACACGTTACATCATCCCCCGCATCATGCCCGTGTTGTTCCCCCAGTTGATCCTGCTGATCCCGGCGTACGTGTTCCTCGAGGCAACACTGGCCATATTTGGCGTCAACATCTATTACGCGACCTGGGGAAGCATGATCTACAACGCGCTGAAGGCTGGCTCCTGGCAGCAAGCCTATTACTGGGTTTTTGAACCGATCATGTTCCTGCTGGTCACCGGCCTGGCATTTGCGCTCATCGGTTCTGCGCTGGACCGCATCTATAATCCCCGCCTGCAACAAAAAGCCTAGCGCATAACGAATAAGACAAGGCACCCGATTGGGGTGCCCTGTCTATGACACAAAGCGTCCGTTTGCGATTTACGGCGTAATCACGCTGTCCAGTATATCGATCAGTAATTCCAGTGTGTTCTGCTCTGAGCCATCCGGTATGGCGTTCTCTGCAATGAGGGTCATCCCGTGCCCGGGCATTTGGAATTCATACACCTGGTAGTTGGTCCCTTCCGCGTTCTTGCAAGTTGGATAGGACTCTCCGTCGCTTGAGGATGCCAGACACCACACCGGTGTGTTGGCATCCTCTAGCTTTTCCACCTGTTCCGCGTAATCCAGCAGCAGGTAGTTACCCGGTGACAATGATGCAGTTCCCACGCAGCGCGCCTGTCCGCCCTGTTCATTCAGCCAGGCGCAGGAATCGATCGCCGCGTCAGCGCCAATGCTGGCGCCTGCAGTGAAGATCCTGACTGGATCAACACCCTCAAGCTGGCTGGCGTAGGCTATGGCCGCATTGGCGTCCTCCGCCCAGGTCGGGCCATCCCAATCCGCACAGCCATCTGGAGATTCGCAGGAGGTCAGCGAGTAGGTGAAGACCGCGAAGGACCTGTTTTCCATCTGCGGGAACCACGCGCTGTCCCACCAGGTGCAGCCGCTTGGCCGGGAACATGAACCTGGAAGCACCTGTCCTCTGTTCTGCAGCCAGGCAGCCACTACCTGCCAGTCATCCTGGTTGGCAGCCACCCAGTGGGTCAGGACAATGATGGGTGCGTTGCCTGTTGCTGCTGGAAAATACCGCCCCTGTAAAGATCTGCCCTGGGGAGTCTCGAAAACAACATCCCGGGGCTCGGGTGGCAGCTCGTCGTGAATCTCTTCGTTCTCTGCCTGCAGTGCGCCTTCCTCCACCTGCTCAACGTCCTCCTGCACCTCGGGCAGGACATCCCCAGCCACTTCCGGGTTCTGTTTCCCGCACGCGACCATGCCTGCAATCAAAAAGGTGATTAGATATATGAATAGGTGCTTTTTCATCGCTCCTCCACATTTTCTTTCATGAGTTTGAAATTAATATACAAGAAAATCCCTTCAATTTCAACAGTCTGTATAGGTTACAGACATTTTAGACAATAGGTTATTGGAAATCAAGAAATTGTACTCGTTCAATACATATGAGACTTTTGCGAGATCATCTGCGGATGATACTTCTGAATATACTCTGCCGGGGTGAGATAGTCCAGAGCCTGGTGGGGAC
>CAZCHK010000045.1:0-5498 GCA_964498605.1 uncultured Anaerolineaceae bacterium
AACCACCTTATTTCCACGGAGACCGCTCAGAGGATCAAGGAAATGGCCAGGGAAATGGGGTACCAGCCGAGCGCCGCTGCCCGCAGTCTGAAAACGCGGCGGTCCCAGGTGATCGGGGTGATACTCAACAACCTTGCAGATCCTTTCTTCAGTGAGATCCTGTTTGGAATTGAAGAACAGGCCCAGGCGAACAATTACAGTTTGTTCATTGCCGCCTCCCAGCATGACGCGGAACGAGAAAGAAAGATCGTGCAGACCATGATGGAGCATCGCACCGACGGGGTGATCATCTGCTCCTCTTCCTTCAGCGCGGAACAGGGCAGGCAGCTCCTGTCATACGGTTTTCCTGTCGTCGTGGTGAACCACCAGGCAGCAGAAAATTTTCATTATTCGATCTTCCATGACGACCTCGACGGATGCCGGCAGATCACCTCCCACCTGATCGGTCAGGGGCACCGCCGCATCGCTTATCTTGGCAACGCGCTCTCAGGACGTACCACGCAGGAAAGGATGAAAGGTTACCAGCTAGAAATGGATGCAGCCGGATTGGACATCCCTGAAGGATATGTCCACCATGTCGCCGGGAGCGAGCCCGACCTCGGGCTGCACAGCCTGGAGCATTTCCTGGCATTACCTGCTCGTCCGACAGCAATTGTTTGTTTCAACGACGTGCTGGCAACCGGGGTGTTGAAAGGCTGCCGTGAGGCTGGACTGAATGTGCCTGACGATATTTCTATTACGGGTTTTGACAATATCACCTTATCCCTGTACACGAATCCCCCACTGACCACGCTGGATCAGCCGAAGCGTACCATTGGTGCTGAAGCAGCCAGGCTTTTACTGGAATTGATCGACAAGAACGACAGTGATCTGCCGCACACTCAAAAGGTTAAAGTCCTCAAAGGCAAACTTCTCATTCGTGAATCCACTTCTACTCCTTCGGGGAGATACACGAAAAATGATTGAAACAAGACTCACCGCTTCCCTGCTGTCTTCGACCCTCGCGCTGGTTCCCAGTTCGATAATCCTCGGCGATGGCATCGAGTACGCTCTTGCCCGCGATCACGGGGAACTCAAGCTTGTGGTCCTGGCTAAAAAAGGTGACCATCGACTGGAGGCTTTTGACGGAGAGGGATCAGCCTGGGGTGAGGACACTCTTCTCTGCGCGCAAAAGAACTCCAAAAATCTGGCTGCCCTATGCCAGCAGATCGCCTGGCTCAATCCACTTCCGCTTGGGCTGGGGACTTCAGCTGGGATGGGTGACCGACTGGGAGTTGCCACCCCCGGACATGTCCGGGCGGTACGGCACACGCTCGGGAGTGTCAAGCCGGTGTTTGCCCAGCAATCCATGCGCGAGAATGCCCGCACCGCTCGATCCGCGCAGCAGGTGCTGGAGGATGCTGTTTGGGCTGTTTTCCAGGAGGGATGGCGGGAGGGGTTTGGAGCAGATGCGGATCACCTCAAAACGGTGGAGGATATCGCGACATGCTTTCCGCTGGGATACTCCTTTTTCACCATCGATCCAGGAGATTTTGTCAACAACCAGGCCGAGCGGGTCGGATTGGTTGCGCTGCGGGACATGATCGGAGGTCTTTCTTCCGAGATGAGTATTGCAGCAAATGGATTGTTGAACAAAACCGTTTCTGTGGAAGGTACCCGATACAATTTTGATGAGACGACACTCCTGAGGTCCATGGCCAAGTATGGAAAAGCCGTTTGGCACGTCGTGGGTATGTACAGGTATCTGGAATGTCTTGCCGGAGGAAAACCGTTTGAGCTGGAAGTCTCGGTTGATGAAACAGAGCAGCCGACAACACCGTGTGAGCATGTCTACATTGCCAGTGAGCTTAAGCGTTTGGGCGTGAAGTGGGTCAGCCTGGCGCCGCGCTACGTGGGCAGGTTTGAAAAAGGCGTTGATTACATTGGAGATCTGGCTGCATTTGATGCTGATGTGCAAGCGCACGCGGCGATTGCCCAACACTTTGGCCCGTATAAGCTCAGCCTGCATTCCGGCTCTGATAAGTTTTCAATTTACCACTCAGTCATGCTTGCGACGCGGGGTTTGGTCCATCTTAAAACAGCTGGAACGAGTTATCTGGAGGCATTGCGTACTATTGCTGAGGTAGATGAGGTGTTGTTCAAGGAGATCTACACCTTTGCGCTGGAGAGATATGATGAGGACAAGGTCAGCTACCATGTCTCCGCGCAAAAAGAGAGAGCACCCGGGCCGGACAGCGTCGCTGACTGGACAGCTGTGCTGGATCAGTTCGATGCGCGCGAGATCCTGCACGTGACGTTTGGATCAGTCGTGCGGGCGAAAGATGAAAAGGGCGAGCTCCGCTACTTTTCCCGCTTGATGGAAATCCTGAACAAGCACGCCGAGGTGTACGCGGGAAAAATCGAACAGCATTTTGTGAGGCATCTGGAACCATTTGCTTCGCGCTTGGACCTGCGCTGGAAAACTCCAGCGAGTAAGGAGGATCGATGACCGGGAAAAGAATTGACATCGCACTGGATCTTACGGGAAAAGTGGCTGTCGTTACGGGTGGGGCTGGGATCCTGTGCGCTGCGGTATGCCAGGCTTTGGCCGGACAGGGAGCATCGGTCGTGATCGGGGATCTCAACCAGGAGGCCGCGCAGGCGCTGGCTGACAAAATTGTCTCTGCTGGAGGAGAAGCGCTTGGATTGGGTTGTGACGTGCTGGATAAGAGAAGTCTTTCAGATACAGCGGATAGGATCCGCTCGAAATATTCACAGGTGGACATCCTGATTAATGGGGCGGGTGGAAATAAACCCCAGGCAACCACGAGCGTTGATCAGCCGTTTTTTGATCTTCCCGCGGACGTCCTCCGCTGGGTGTTTGATCTCAACCTGCTGGGGACGATCCTCCCCAGCCAGGTCTTTGGCAGGATGATGGCTGAGCAGAAGAGCGGTTCCATTTTGAATATCTCTTCCATGAACGCCTTTCGTCCCCTGACCCGCATCCCAGCCTATTCTGCCGCCAAGGCGGGCGTGAGCAACTTCACTCAGTGGCTGGCTGTTCACATGGCTCAGGAGTATTCTCCCAGCATACGGGTCAATGCCATCGCCCCGGGGTTCTTTCTCACCGAACAAAATCGCTTCCTGCTCCACGATACCAAAAGTGGCGAGCTGACAACCAGGGGAAGCACGATCCTGGCGCACACTCCCCTGGGCAGATTTGGAGTACCTGAGGACCTCCTTGGCGCGGTGATCTGGCTGTCGTCCACCGCGGCGTCTTTTGTCACCGGGGTGGTCCTGCCGATTGATGGCGGTTTTTCAGCATTCAGCGGAGTGTAAGGATGATGATTGGTGCAGGTTACACGGATCGGTTTCTGAGACAGGAAGAGATTGTCAATCTGATGGAGGAGGGGTTGGCTAACCTCAATCTGCGCGATCAAAGGGTGCTGGTTCTCATCCCGGATGGGACGCGCACCATGCCTCTGCCCCTGTTCGTTGGTCTTTTTGAGCGCTTTCTGGCTCCCATCACGAAGAGCCTGGATTATCTTGTTGCGCTTGGCACGCATCAGCCCATGAGAGATGAGCACCTATCCAAATTGATCGGAAGAGTTGTCAAGAACGGTGTTGCAGGCCACAGTCATGTTTTCAATCACGAATGGAATGACCCAACCAGTTTCATCGACATCGGGGATATACCCGCCGGCGAGATCAGCGTCTTGACTGAAGGCATGCTGAGCGAGGTGGTCCCCGTTCGCTTGAACAAAAGGATCCAGGAATATGATCACATGCTGATCTGCGGCCCGGTGTTTCCGCACGAGGTGGTGGGTTTTTCAGGTGGGAACAAATATTTCTTCCCGGGCATAGCTGGAGCTGAGATCATCAATTTCACTCACTGGCTGGGCGCACTGCTGACCAGCCATGAGATCATCGGACTTGCGTACACGCCGGTGCGTGCGGTTATCGATCGGGCGGCTGATTTCATCAGCAAGCCCGTTGCGTGTTTCAGTTCCGTTGTGACACACAACGGAGTATCCGGATTGTATTGCGGGTCTGCCAAAGAATCATGGAGTGCTGCTGCTGCCCTTTCCGCGCAGAAGCACATCGTCTACTCGGACAAGCCGTTCCAGAAGATCATCGCGGTGATGCCGCGCATCTATGATGATCTCTGGACTGCTGCCAAGGGGATGTACAAGTTGGACCCCGTCTGCGCGGACGGCGGAGAGATCATTATCTACGCTCCGCACATCACCGAGGTTAGCTACACTTACGGAAAACTTTTGGACGAGATCGGGTATCACTGTTGTGACTATTTTGTCAAGCAATGGTCAGCGTTTGAAAAATTCCCCCGTGGTGCCCTGGCTCATTCCACGCATTTACGCGGGATCGGCACGTTCGATGAAAAATCGAGAATCGAACAGTCGCGCATCCAGGTGACCCTGGCGACCGGCATCCCCGAACTGCGCTGTAAAAAAATTGGTTTAGGATACCTGGACCCGGCGTCTTTCGATCCGGACCAATGGACGGGCAGGGAAGACCAGGGAATCCTCGTGGTGCAGCGCGCCGGTGAAATGTTGTATCGGCTGAAAGAACAGGTGAAGAGGGATCAATCACATGACAGAAAATAGGAAATACACGATAGGGATTATCGGGTTGGGTGTGATGGGATTCAACCTGGCTTTGAATATGGAGCGAAATGAGGTCCGCGTGGCCGGGTACGATCTGGATAGGAAAAAAGTCGAACAGTTCATGCAGGCAGCGGGTAGCGCAAATCGCGTTTTGGGCGTGAATAACCTCTCAGCCTTCATGGATGTGCTTGAGAGACCCAGGTGTGTCCTTCTCATGCTGCCGGCTGGAGACCCGGTCGATGAAGCGATCTCACACCTCATCCCTTCCCTGGAGGATGGCGATATCCTCATTGACGGCGGTAACTCGTTCTTCCAGGATACGGAGAGGCGCAGCCGGGAGCTTTCTGACAGGGGTATCCATTTTATCGGAATGGGAATATCGGGAGGCGAAGAAGGGGCTAAATGGGGACCTGCTATCATGCCGGGGGGGCAGCCTGAAGCGTGGAACGCAGTCGAGCCAATTTTTCGTTCGATCGCCGCAAAAGCTGCTGACGGCCAGCCGTGCGTCGCCTACATGGGACCGCGAGGAGCCGGGCATTATGTCAAGATGGTGCACAACGGCATCGAATACGGGGATATGCAGCTGATTGCTGAGATCTATGACCTTCTGCACCGAGGATTGAATTTGACCGCGGGTGAACTGCACCAGGTCTTTTTTGAATGGAACGGTGGTGAACTTCGATCCTACCTGATCGAAATCAGCGCGGACATCTTTCAGCACGTGGATCATGAAACGACGAAACCGATCATTGATCTAATTTTGGACAAAGCTCAGCAGAAGGGGACAGGAAAATGGACCAGCCAGAACGCGCTGGACATCGGCGCTCCCATTCCCACCATCAACGCCGCATTGGAAGGGCGCATCATTTCCGCTTTAAAATCCCAGCGATCCGC
>CAZCHK010000045.1:5598-18852 GCA_964498605.1 uncultured Anaerolineaceae bacterium
TGAGCTCATCGCTGGCATATTTTGATGCGTACCGCAGCGAGAGGCTACCTGCGAATCTGACCCAGGCTCAGCGGGATTACTTCGGCGCCCACACCTACCGCAGAATTGATCGTGATGGGGTCTTCCACACCCAGTGGACAAAGAGCAGAGAGGAGTGATGATGACGAGTGGTCTGAATTTTCTCGAGAAGGCTGAGCTGGATTTTCTTTCGCTGGGCGCGCTGGTGCACCGGCTTGATTCAGGGGTCATCCCGTTCCGCAAGGCGGCACAATGCCTGATCCATGTCAGCGGTGGAGAATTCAATGTGGCAGCCAACCTTGCGGATTGTTTTGGTCTGAAAACAGGGATCGTCAGTGCCATGGTCGACTACCCGATCGGCGATCTGATTGCTGAAAGGGTCCGCGCAATGGGCGTGGTGCCTTACTATAAAAAATTTGCCCACAATGGCGTCAATGGACCCAACATGGCGACGGTTTACAGCGACCGCGGGTACGGAGTCAGGGCTCCCGTCGTGTTCTACAACCGCTCGAATGAGGCTGCTGCGCTGTTAAAACCCGGGGATATCGACTGGGACGACATATTCGCCAGGGGTGTACGCTGGTTCCACAGCGGTGGCATCTTCGCCGCGCTTTCCCAGACGACAGGCGATCTGATCCTGGAGGGTATGCAGGCCGCGCGCAAAGCAGGCGCGGTGGTCTCCTTCGACCTGAACTACCGGGCAAAACTGTGGAACATTTGGGGAGGGGCGGAAAAGGCGCAGGCTATCATCAGGCGCATCGTGAAGAACGTGGACGTCCTGGTTGGAAATGAAGAAGACATGCAGCTGGGATTGGGGCTACAGCCGAAAACCGATCGGACTGCATCCGGGATGGATGCGACAGTATTCTTCGGTTTAATCGATCAGGTGACGGGGATGTATCCGCAGATACAGGCCGTCGCCACAACCCTGCGGGTCGTGCATTCCACCAACCGACACTCCTGGTCAGCTGTTGCCTGGATCAATGGCAAGGTTTTCCAGGCACCCACATGCGAACTGGACATCTACGACAGGGTTGGCGGGGGAGATGGGTTTGCGTCCGGTTTCTTCTACGGATTGTTGAGCCATGCAGCAGAGCAGGAGGCCGTGGATCTTGGTTGGGCGCACGGCGCGCTGCTGACCACCTTCACGGGTGATACGACCATGGCGACGCTCGAACAGGTCAGGGCGTTTGCAAAAGGAGGATCAGCACGGATACAACGCTAGGTAGTGGTCTATTGTGCAAACGAGAAAGAGTATTATTTTTAAAAATACTGCACACGTGTGCAAAACATTAGTATCAAGGAGAATTGAAATGGAAAAAATGAAAGCACTGGTTTTAAAGGATGTGGGAAAGCTTGTCATGGAAGAGCTTCCCGTGCCGCATGTCAAAGAGCCGGATGATGTGGTGCTGAAGGTAAATTCCGTGGGCATTTGCGGAAGTGATGTAAAGATCATCGAGGGTAAGCATCATTTCAAACCCAACACCATACTCGGGCATGAATTTTGCGGCGAGGTCGTGGAAGTGGGAACTCATGTTCACCATATCAAGCTGGGTGATCGGGTAGCGATCGATAACAATATCCGGTGCGGATTCTGTTCATTTTGCCGCATGGGATTGACAAGTCAATGCGTGGACATTAAAACAAGCGCCCTGGGCGTGATGCGCAACGGTGGTTATGCCGAGTACTGTCTGGTTCCGGAAAAACAATGCTTCGTGCTACCACCTGAAATTAACGATGTTCTCGGCACCCAGGTGGAGACACTCGCCACGGTCGTCAACGGGATGAACACCTTGCTGATGCTGCCCTACGATTACGTGATGATCATCGGTTTTGGCCCGATCGGTTACCTCTTCGCCCAATTTGCCAAGAACATCGCTGCCAAGGTCGCGGTGACGGAGATCGATCCATTCAGGGCAGACATAGCCAGGCAGTGCGGGTTGACGGTGTGGGATCCCAATCAAGTCGATGTCGTTGAGAAGATCACCGAGTTCACCTACGGGCGCAAGGCTGATATCGTCATCGAAGCGACGGGGAACGGTTTTGAGCAGGCATTGAAATGCGTCACCCCCGGTGGAAAAGTGCTGCCTTTTGGCATGGATTCGAGCATCACCGCTTCCGTTGTTCCCAATGAGATCACACGTTGGGCGACCAAGATCCTTGGGCTGTACCTGGGGCAGAATACCATGGTGCCGTCCATTCGCATCTTCCAGGAGAAGCGAATAAACATGGAACCTTTCTTCACGAAGGTCATTAAACTGGAAGAAGGGCTGGGCGCTTTTGACATGCTCGGGCTGGATATTAAAACCCTAGAACGTCACCCGAAAAGCGCGATGAAGATCGTCATGAAACCATAGGTACGAAACAAGGCGCATCAGGCCGTTTTAGAAAGCTGAAAATCAATCATGAACAGAAAAGTGAATATTGCGGTCATCGGAACGGGGCGGATGGGCAGTGTGCACGCGGCAAATATCTCCCGGGATATCCCCGAAGCCCATCTGGCAGCGGTCTGTGACATCCGGTTGGATGTCGCAGACAGGATCGCCAACCAGACGGGGAACCCGCGTGTCGTTCAGGATTATCACAAGCTGCTGGAGGATCCTTCCATAGAAGCCGTGTTGATCGCGACAAGCACGGACACGCACGCTGAAATTATTAAAGATGCTGCGGCTGCGGGAAAGCATATCTTTTCAGAGAAGCCATTGGCGCTAGATCTGCGCAGCATCGACGATGCTCTCAAAGTAGTGAATGGGTCGGGAGTGAAGCTGCAGGTGGGCTTCAACCGCCGCTTTGACAAGAGCTTTCGACGGGTGCGCGAGATCGTGCAGTCCGGCGAGCTGGGACGGCCCTGCATCCTGCGCATCACCAATCGAGACCCGGAGCTACCAGCCATCGAGTTCCTCAAGGTGTCCGGGGGAATGTACCTGGACATGAGCATTCATGATTTTGATATGGCGCGTTTCCAAATCGGCGAGGTGGATGAAGTCTACGCCATCGGCAACGTTATGATCGATCCGCAGCTGAACGAATTTGGTGACATCGATACCACGGTCATCAGCCTGAAGTTTGCCAACGGAGCCATGGGTGTGATCGATAACAGCCGGCAAGCGGTGTATGGATACGATCAGCGCCTGGAGGTCTTCTGCCTGAACGGGACCGCGCAGGCGAACAATGAAATGGAGAACACGGTCGTGAAAGGGGACCAGGCCGGGCTGCACGCATCCCGTGTCCCTCATTTCTTCATGCAAAGGTATGCCTCGTGTTACATTGAAGAGGTCCGGCAGTTCATCGAATGCGTCCACAGTGACAAGTCCACGCCCACGTGCGGGGTGGATGGCAAGGCAGCGGTTGTCATTGGGCACGCGGCTTGGCGGTCATACCGTGAACATCGGCCAGTCAAGGTGAGTGAGATTCTCGGTAATCAGAACTCGCAATGAATGGATATCTACAAGGAGAAAATAATGAGCAGTAAGAATGTACCTGTCGGTTTTTTACCAACTAACCAGCCCGATCTTTTCTTTGAAGACAATCAGGTCGGCAGGCTGAAAAAGCAGGTCTGGGAAGCCAGTGATGCAGAGATTGACATCATCCTGGCTGATTACGGGATCCCTTCACCGGTCGAATGGGGAAAGCCCGGTTCGTACATCCAGACGACCACGAGATGGCAGGTTGAGAAGAATCGGAAAAAGAATGACATCGTCTTCATCCCCGTTGGCTGCACGGAGTTACACGGTCAGCATCTCCCCAGTGCCGCGGACACTCTCTACGTGAGCGCAATATGCGAAGGCGTGCGAAGGTTCACGGCAAAGCGCGGCGCAGCGGTGAACCTGGCCCTTCCGCCATTGAATTACGGCGGTCATCCATATCACCATCTCGGCATGCCGGGGACGGTCGTCGTGCGTGAGCATGTCGTGCGCGAGATGATGATCGATGTGATGCTGGGATTGTGGAACGATGGTTTCCGAAAGCAGTTGATCGTCAATAACCACGGGCAGCTCTGGATGCTCGAATCCGCTGTGCAGGAATTCCAGAAGCGTTACCAGCTCCCCGGAATCTTCCGGGTAATCGATTGGCACCGCGGGGTGAGGGAATTCTTCCGACCAAACGATCGGGGTGGGCAGATGTCCACGAACTTCGTGCACGCGGATGAGTCTGAAACTTCGCTGAGCCTGCTGCTTCATCCTGAGATGGTTGACATGAAGCACGCGGTGGATACGGAAGGCAAGAGCTACCTGCCGGAAGGGCACTTCGACAAGTCCGTGGATCCATACGGGCGCCCCAGCCGCTGGTCTGAAGGCGAAGGTCATTTTGCGATCGAGATCGCCGCGACACCCGAGGGTGTCGTAGGAAAGTCCAAATCCGGTGCGGCACAGAAAGCCAAACGTCCCATGGCGGCCATCCTCAGGTACCTGACCTTGTGGAATGACAACATTCTTGAAGCATTCCCTGCGGGCAAAGTGCCGCCTGTTGAAGAGGTCACGCTGCGCAGCGCGAAGGAGATGGAGCCCTACTTGAGAGAACCCCTGAGCAAGGGCTGGAAACCCGTCTACGGGATCCCGCGCCTGGGACAGGGAACAGAAGTGTAAGACTGGATGAGATAATCAGGAGAGACAATGATCCAAAAAATGGATGGTTTGACGCTTGTAGCTGACTGGGATCCAAAAACAGGAATCAAATTGGGCGCCAAGGATATCGAAGGACGGCAGACTTATCTGGGCAGCCAGGTTTGGCGAAACCCCCGGCTGGAAATCCGCGAATATGATATTCCGACACCGGGACCTGAGGAAGCGCTCATTGAGGTCAAAGCCTGCGGTATTTGCGGGTCGGATGTGCATATGGCGCAGGCTGGTGAGGACGGATACATTTTTTATCCCGGGCTGACCGGGTTCCCCTGCATCCTGGGGCATGAGTTATCCGGTGTCGTGGTGGACGCAGGGAAGAAAGCGTACGATAAACGGACGAATAAGCCTTACAAAGGCGGAGAGCTGGTTACGTCAGAAGAAATGTTGTGGTGCGGACAGTGCAAACCCTGCGCGGATGGCTGGCCAAATCATTGTGAGCACCTGGATGAGATCGGGTTCAATGTCAACGGCGCCTTCACGAAGTACATCGTATTACCTGCGCGAACGCTGTGGAGTCTGGAACCGCTGCGAGCGCGTTACAAAGATGAACGCGACCTGTTCGTGGCAGGCAGCCTGGTCGAGCCGACCTGTGTTGCCTACAACGCCGTGATCGAGCGTGGCGGCGGTATCCGTCCAGGGGATCGGGTCGTTGTTCTGGGCGGCGGACCCGTTGGACTGGCTGCCTGCGCGATCCTAAAAAGAGCCGGCGCGTCCAAGGTGATTATCTCCGAGACACAGGATGAGCGGGCAAAAATGGCTTTGAAGATAGGCGCTGATTACCATATCAATCCACTCAAAGAGGATTTCAGCGATCGGGTTCTGGAGATTACGGACGGGATGGGCGCTGATCTGTTCATGGAGGCGACCGGTCTTCCAGAAGTGGTTTACCCGGGAATCGAAAAAGTGATCTGGGAAGGCCGGACACTGAACAGCCGCGTGGTCGTAACCGCTCGGGCGGAAGCAAAGATGCCTGTGACTGGAGAAGTGCTTCAGGTGCGCCGCGCTTCCATTATTGGCGCTCAGGGTCATTCCGGTCACGGCACGTTTCCGCGCGTCATTGACTGCATGGGTGATGGTATGGATATGACCATATTGAGTACAAAGAAGGTCGGATTGCGCGATCTGCCAGAGAACATCATCAAGCTGCAGACGGACCGATCCGAATGCAAGATTACCTACATCGCTGAGTAAGTTAAATGTTGGAGCCAGTCGATTTTAATCGACTGGCTCTGGAAATGGAAAAACCATGCGTCAATCTGTTGTCCTGTCTGCGCAGCAAACCCAGTTTCAGGCAGCCACGTTTTCTGGAGACCTGGCTGATAACCTGTCCTGCATCGCTGGGTTGGGTTATTGCGGGGTCGAACTGGCAATTCGAGACCCAAAACTTGTCAACTTGGAGTCGCTGGTTGAATTTCTGCACAGGTTTGGTCTTGCAGTCCCGGCGATCGGAACGGGGCAGGCATGGAATGAAGAAGGCCTTTCGTTCACAGACCCCGATCCCGCGGTGCGCCGGGCTGCCATCGAGCGCATTAAAAGCCACGTGCCCCTGGCGAAGCGTTTTAACGCTGTGATCATCATTGGTCTGATCAGAGGGAAGTTTGTTGAAGGGGTTGAAAAATCTGAGGCCATGCAATGGCTGACGCAGGCACTGCGGGAATGCAGCCTGACAGCCGAATCCGATGGCGTGCGGTTGGCGTTGGAACCGATCAACCGTTATGAGACTTCTTTAATTAATTCAGCGCATGAAGGGATGGAGCTGGTCAGCTGGGTGAACAGCCCTAATTTTGGGCTTCTCCTGGATACTTTTCACATGAACATTGAAGAGGTGAACATCACAAGCAGCCTGCACTTCTGCGGCGATCGGATTTTCCATTTTCATGTTGCGGATTCCAACCGCTGGAACCCGGGCAAAGGGCATTTGGATTTTCAATCCATTCTGGGTTCATTGAAAAACATTGGTTATGATGGGTACATATCCGGTGAGTTCCTGCCTCTTCCAGATGCTGTCACAGCAGCCATGGAAAGCTTCAATTACCTTCAACCAATGATTGAAAAGGTGCAAAACGCGGACTGATGTGGAAGGAGTCGAATCTATGAGTGAGATCAAATTGGAGAGCACTCCCGTGATTGACTTTACGGCGGTCAAGTGTATCAGCGGGAACGACCGCATCAGCGCGGATTACCCCAACTACCTGTTGGACGAATCGAGGTTATCACCGCAGCCCATTGAATTTTTATTTTTTCCCAGGACCGAAACCGAACTGGCGGCAGTTCTTCGGGAAATGAACATGCGGAGAATACCGGTCACCATCGCCGGAGCGCGCACGGGACTGGTAGGGGGCAGCGTACCGCAGGCAGGCGCGTTGATCTCACTGGAATGCCTGGATCAGGTGGAAGACATCCAGTTCGATGCTTCCAACCAGGAGTGGAGGATTTCGGCCCAGGCCGGCTTGAGCCTCACGAACCTGGAAGCCATGCTTCGGACCAAGCAATTTCCCTCGCTGGCACAAAGCAATGACGAAGCCACCCGAAGCGCGTATCAAAAATTCATGGAGGATGCAAACCAGTATTTTTACCCCCCGGATCCCACGGAGATGGGCGCTTCACTGGGCGGATCGGTTGCGACCAACGCCTCGGGCGCGCGCACTTTTCGTTACGGACCGACCCGCGAATGGGTGCGCGGCATGCGCGTCTTTTATGCCAGCGGAGAACACCTGGATATTTCGAGGGGCCAGTACTTCGCGTCTGAGGATGGAAAGTTCAAATTGACAGACTCCCAAGGAAAGAAGATCGAGATCGAGATACCTGGATACACCTTTCCGGATACCAAGTGCGCGGCAGGATTTTTCTCCGCGCCGGGTATGGACCTGATCGACCTGTTCATCGGATCGGAAGGCGTGCTGGGAGTGGTCTCGCGGGTGACGGTTGCCCTATTAAAGAAAGAGGGAAAGATATCCATCGTCCAGTTTGTGGATTCGGACGAGCAGGCCATCCAGCTGACGCTCGCGCTCCGGGCCAGCCAAAACCTTAAGTTTGATTTCCTGGAGTTCTATTCAGGTAACGCCCTGGAACTGCTCAGGCAGCTGCAAAAGGAATCACCGTCGCTGGTGGGCATGCCGCCCATCGCGCAGGATGCGGGGGCAGCCATCTTTTTAGAACTTGCCTTCGATTCGCAAAGCCAGTTCGACGCTGCCGGGGAACTGCAGAAGTTGATTGTGGACTGCGGGGGCGACCCGGTCCGGTCCTGGGCTGGTTACGAGCCCCGTGAACTGGACCGCTTTAAAGTGTTCAGGCACCTGGTACCGGAAACGATCAACGGCATCATCGCGGAACGTAAAAAAGGTAATCCGGATCTGCACAAGCTCGGCACGGATATGGCTGTTCCTGACCAGCATCTGGTAGAGATGTGGCATCTGTACAAAACCTCCTGCGAGCAAGCCGGTCTGGAGTGGGCAGCCTTCGGCCACATCGGCAACAATCACATTCATGTCAACATCCTTCCCCGGGACCAGCATGAGCTGGAGAAAGGCCTGTCACTGTTTGAGGTTTTTGCCAGAAAAACTGTTGAGTTTGGCGGCGCGGTGTCCGCGGAGCACGGCATTGGTAAGATCAAGAAAAAATTCCTTCGCGTCATGTATTCAACCGAGCACATCCAGCAGATGAAACGGATCAAAGACGCACTGGATCCGTCCGGTATTCTGAATCCCGAAGTCATTTTCTGATGAGAGGTCACTTTTATGAAGATCGTTGTATGCGTTAAGCAGGTTCCGGAAGTCACCAATGTCCAGGTTGATCCCCACACCGGAACGCTGATGCGGGAGGGAGTCCAGTCCATCCTCAACCCCTTCTGTGAATACGCCCTGGATCACGCCGTGAAGCTGGCAGGGCTGGTGAAAGATGTGGACATCACGGCCGTCAGCATGGGACCTCCTCAGGCAAGGGACGCGCTCGTCCGCTGTCTCGAATTGGGAGCTGATCACGCTGTCCTTGTAACCGACCGCAGATTTGCCGGCGCGGATACCTGGGCAACAGCTCACACGCTCTCTGCGGCGATCCGCTTCGCGGTGCCGGATTTCGATCTCATTCTCGCCGGAAAACAGGCCATCGATGGCGATACGGCCCAGGTGGGTCCGGAGATGGCGGAGATCCTGGGCATCCCCCAGGTCACCTACGGGATCGCGCTTGCCATGGGAGGATCCAGGAACAGCATCCATGTCAGGCGCGAATTTGAGCAAGGCTACGAAACCATCGAGACGACCTGCCCGGCCCTGGTGACATTCAGCAAGGGAGACACCGTTCGGCGCGCGCCGTCATTCCTGGCAGTGGCTGAAGCGAGGCGCAAACCCATATCCATCATAAGCGCTGACCTGCTGGGCATCCCCGCGCAGGAGCTGGGTCTGCAGGGGTCTTTCACTCAGGTCGTGAAGGTGTTTCCCCCGGCGCAGAAGAAAACCTGCCGCTTTGTCAGGGACGTTGAGGCGGAACAGGCAGCTGCGGAGATATTCGCTTTTCTCAAGGAGAATCGGTTCATTGAGTAACGCGGCGAGACAAGGATGATAAAAAACTATGCTGAAGATCAACCACGACAAATGCACAATTTGTAAGCTCTGCGTCAAGAACTGTCCTTTCGGCGCGCTTTCATTTCAGGGAGACACACTGGTTTGTGGTGACACCTGCACGTTGTGCGGCGCCTGCGTCAATGTGTGCCGATTTGATGCCCTGCGCATCGAGCGAAAACAACCCTCCGCGGCTGAACTGGCTGGCTACCGGGATGTTTTCGTGTGGATCGAGCTGGAAAGCCAGACGGGACATCCCACTCCGCGCAAGGTTGCCCTGGAGCTGTTAGGAAAGGGACGCATCCTGGCGGATGCCCTCCAGCAGCAGCTGGTTGCGGTTGTCGTAGGGGCGGAAATGAGCCCGGAGATTGCGGAGCTTGGACGGTTTGGCGCCGACCGGGTCATTTTCTGCGGGCACGAGCTGCTGCAGGATTATTCCACGGACGGTTACACGCACGCCATCTGCGCGGTGATCACCTCCAAAAAACCGGCTGTCTTCCTGTACGGAGCCACGCCGCGCGGGCGGGACCTGGCACCGAGGGTAGCAGCCCGCCTGCGGTTGGGACTGACGGCGGACTGCACGGGGCTTGCGATTGACGACCAAGGGCAGCTCGTCCAGACGCGACCGGCATTTGGTGGGAACATCATGGCTTCGATCATTACACCCTGCAGCCGGCCGCAGACTGCCACGGTGCGCCCCAATGTCTTTCCCGTCCCCAAGCCAGACCCCGCGAGAAAAGCAGCCGTGGAACAATTTGCGATCAAGTTGACCCGGGCGGCCATCTGCACGCGGGTCGTGGAACGCGATGAGATCGACTCGGGTGCGGAAATGAAGATCGAAGACGCGGCCGTGCTGGTGTCCGGCGGACGCGGCATGCAGAAAGCGGCCAACATGGACCTGCTGCGCGCGGTGGCAAAGATTCTGGGCGGCACGGTCTCCGGTTCCCGGGCGATCGTTGAACAGGGCTGGATACCCCACACCCTGCAGGTGGGGCAATCCGGTACGACCGTCGGGCCGGAGCTGTACCTGGCAGCCGGGATCAGCGGGGCCATTCAGCATATCGTCGGGATGAGCTCCGCAAAAAAAGTCATTGCCATCAACAAGGACGAGAACGCACCGATCTTCAAAAGCGCGGACCTGGCCGTGGTGGGGGATGCCAGCCAGATCCTGGAAGCCCTTTTGCGCCTGCTCTCTTCTCCCAAAATATAGGTTTTCCCTCATTCGATGAATTGATATCTTGACATATCGAAGGGTTGATATATAAGATATAGACAATCCATATACTTTTGTACAGGAGGAGATGATGCACAGAAGAAGGATTGGATTGTGTTTCCTGATGGCCGCCCTGATCATCAGCGGCTGCGATGCCATCGCCGGGATCGCCCCGGCTCCGCAGGACACGGCTGTCCCGACGGAAGGAGAGGTGCTCCCCACCGGAACGATGCAGCCAACCCTGGGGGAGCCGGAGTACATCGAGGCTGTTTACTGCTGGGAATCGCACATCGATGAAGGTGAATACAACCTGATCCGTTTCTTTGCCAGCGGCAATCTCATCGACGTATTTGTCCAGCCTTACACCAACTGCGCAGAGGCCTGGCAGGGCACCAAGGAATACCTGGGGGAAGAGAAGCTGTTGTGGTATAGCCACGGCACGTATCACCTGTCCGGGGGATTCATCCGCTTTTCGCTCTCACCGGCTCAATCGGATAAGGTCGTCGGGGAAGTGACCGGAACGTACTCTCCTGAGAAAATGATGCTGATCCGCCAGGGATCAGAGGAGAGAGAATACATCGCTGTTGGAATAGGAGACTGACCATGAAAATCAAAGTGAAGGAGCAGAAAGATAAGAAAGCCTCTTCCCCGCACAGGGGGCTGCTGGTGTTCCTGAGCATCCTGTTTGTGATCGCGCTGCTGAGCGCGGTGCTTGGATATGATTTTTACCGGGTATTCTTTAACCCCACGCTGGTCAAACAGCTGCTGGTGGATGAGGTGGAAAAGACCGACCTGGTCCCGGCAGTTTTTTCAAATTTCTCAATGAAACGCGCTGAAGAGAGGATCGAGAAGGGTGAGGCCCTCAGCGGGGTTTCCGAGCCGGATATCCCGCTGCTGCTGTCGTTCATGGAACTCGAGGATTGGAGAGCGATCAAAGACCTGATCCTGAGCGATGAATTCGTCGCCCACCTGGTTTCAGTCAGCGTGGATGGGATCTACACCTGGCTGGATTCAAAGGATGTTTATCCCGGCATCGTCTGGGACATGCGCTCATTGAAGACAGAGCTGGTGGGTCAGCAGGGCCATGACGCGGTCATGGTCGGGTACAACTCGCTGCCCGAGTGCACCGAGGACGACATCTGGGATTTCACGACCCGGCTGGCAGCCATGCCGCCCGGCGTGGAGGTACTCTATAACCTGTGCCAGTTCCCCGACCCTTGGGGAGAGGATCAGATCGACGACTACGTGCACGCGCTGGAGGATGTCAACGACAACATCCCGGCGGAGTACGACTTCAGCAAGATGCTCCTGGAGGGGCAGCCGGCCAACGCCGTGATCATGAACCTGGTCAAGGGGTTCTTGAAAACGCTACGCTTTATGGGGCAGTGGGGCTGGACCATCGCGGTCGGGCTGCTGGGGCTGGTCATTGCCATCGGTGTGCGCTCCTGGAAGACACTTGGAAAGTGGGTCGGGGTGCCCTTGATCGTGTCTGGAGTCATTCTGCTGGTCAAGTACTTCCTGGCGCAGGGAGCGTTCGGGAAGCTGCTGGGCGCGCTGCTGCTTTCGCAGGCATCGGAGGTCGTGCGCACAGAGATCGGCAACAGCCTGACCCATCTGCTGAAAGCGTTCTTCCAGCCCATGCTCACCCAGAGCCTGATCATCCTCGGGGTGGGTATCATGCTGCTCGTTTTGAAGATCGTCCTGGGCAAGCGCGGAAAAGTCGGGCAGGCACCTGAAGCGCAACCGGAAGCAGGTTCAGAAGTTTAAACGCTTCCGCGTCGATTTGGATCGTCATCAATAGGGTCATCCTGCCTGGGTGACCCCTTGTGTGCCTGGAACGAGTAAATTACCGCGAGTCTTTCTTCACCGCAACGGGCGCTTTCCTGTTTCTGGCCAGCACCAGGAGGATGCCCAGCGCGATCGACAGGTACGCCGCGGCCAAAACGCGGTATTCAACGGGCAGGAGGAAGGTGAGCGTGTGCACCGGGATCCACCACAGGGGAATGGTTTTGAAGACCACGAAGTTGATAAAGTCCGCCCAGTCAATCGCGGAGATCACCACTCCCTTGCCGATACTGCGTTTTTGAACCAGGAATTCAATCGTGGTGTCGCTGATGCGGTGCAAGGCCATGAATACGGGTCCGAAGGTCAGGTTCATGAGCGTGCTGGTGGCGAAGGCGCGCAGCAGGTTACCCCACCACTCGTTGGGGTTGCCCGGAGAAAGTTTTTCCGCCAGCGCCGCCACACCCGCAGAATAGAAGGAGAACATGAACGTGATCGCGATTCCCAGCAGACCCCAGACCAGCATCTTGTAGCCAAAGCCGACCGGCATTTTCCAGGAGCCAATTTTCAAGCGGGTCACCAGCCACTCACCCATGGACGCCAGGATGGCAAATTTAATAAATCCCATCCAATAGGGATATGAGCTATTTAATTCCACGTAGATCTTGCCAGTTGGAGGAAATATAAAAAACAGGGTAACCAGGATCAGCACTATCAACCAGATAACATCACCAAGAGTAACACGTTTCATGAGGTTTTCTCTTTTGCGGCGGTTGGTGATGTCGGCGCAGCCGGTATGGGTGGAGGCAGCTGATTTGCAGCCAATAGAGTCGGGGTCGAAAAAATCTTCTGTTCTAACTTATCCGAGGTTCCTACTGGCAGCATCACGTTGAACCAATCAGAATTGATTTCCATTTCATTTAACAATTTTGGCAGGACCTGAAAAATGCGGTGTTTTTGAGTCATTTTCCGAAGCATATCTTTTTCTGCAGCGACGACACTCAAGGGAAACAGCATTCCTTTGCTGATAAGCCTCAAGTATTTGTTTTTTTCCTCGCCGTTG
>CAZCHK010000046.1:0-9129 GCA_964498605.1 uncultured Anaerolineaceae bacterium
TGGTTTATAGCGCTTTCCCCTGGCAGCTTTGGAATAGGCATTCCACAGGTTGCCCGACTGGTAGATTCGATCGTACAGAAGGTCATATTTTTTAATGTTTTTAATTTCGGCAGGGGGAAAAGCCCCTTGCTTTTACTCAACCTGCTTTTGGTTGAGCCTGCACCCCCTTCCTTAGAAGATTAGAATCCTAGCATTTAGAAAATTAGAACTAGGGAGTGAGGGAGCAGCGGAAGCCGTAATTGATGTACGAGCGGTCTGGGGAGTACCTGAGGCGGAGGGACGAACGGATGAGGTTCTCGTCGACGAGCCACGAGCCGCCGCGCAGCACGCGGTAATCTCCTGAAGATGGTCCGGTTGGATCCGTTTGGCTGCTTGATGAGTAGTTGCCATACCAGTCGTACACCCACTCCCACACATTGCCTGCCATATGGTACACGCCAAAGGGACTCTTTCCGCTTTGATAGCTGCCTACCTCAACTGTGTCTCCTGCACATCCAGAATAATTCGCCTTGCTGCAGCTCGGTGAGGTGTCTCCCCACGGGTATGTGTGCTCATTCTCACCCCGTGCAGCAAATTCCCACTGCGCTTCCGTGGGCAGTTGCTTCCCTGCCCATTCACAGTAGGCTTTGGCATCGTGCCAGCTTACGTAGATCACCGGGTAATCGTAATATGTGCTGTTGCCATAGTAGCTGAAGCGGGTATACGAACCGTAATCATCCGGCGGACTGCACTTACCCGCTCTCACGCACCTCGCATACATGCCATTGGTCACTTCCGTCCTGTCGATCCAATATGGGCTCAAGGTTACGCTGTGAACGGGTTCTTCATCACTACTCCCATCATTGCTGCCCATCTGGAAAGTACCGCCAGGGATGTATATCATCACCATGCCGCCGGCGGTGGTCATGGTTGAGCCAATCCCCAGGCTGGGGGTGTTGGTGGCAGGTATGCTTGTCCTTGTTGCTGTTTTGCTCGGCTGCGCAGTCTGGGTGTTGACGGCCTGGGTGGTGTTCGTTGGCACGGGCAGTGCGCTCTGTCTTCCGCCTGTTCCCAACGCGATTCCCACAATAACGCTTGCCAGACCCAGTAATCCCAGTGCTGCCCACGCCAGCCACGCGTTCTTTCGCCCAGGTGGTCGTCCTGAATAGGTAGTTGGCTGCCAGGCGGGAGCAGGGGTGGGGGCGGGCGGCACAACCGGAGGCTGTTCCTCGCGGGTTACCAGATCGTCCAGGGTGGCTTCGTTTTCAGGCGCTGCATGCGCAGCTGCGCTTGCAGCCGTATTGGACTGTGTCTGACCCAGTTTGAGCAATGCCTGCTCAAAAGCGGCCATGTCCGTGAAGCGATCCTCCGGTTTCTTTGCCAGCGCCTTCAGCAGGACCTTTTCCAGCGCGTCAGGCAGACCGGGCACCAGCAGCCCGGGTCGCGGCAGTGGATCGTTGGCCTGTTTGAGCAGAATTGCGGCGGGGGTTTCAGCGGTGTAGGGTTTCACCCCGGTCACCATTTCAAACAGCACCACACCCAGCGAGTACTGGTCGCTGGCGGGGGATGCCTGCCCAACCCACTGTTCGGGCGACATATACTCGGGAGTGCCCATGCCCACGCCTGTGCCGGTCAGCGTGTTGCCTTCCTCGCCTTCAAGCAGCTTGGCGACGCCAAAATCCGCCAGCAGCGGATCGCCGCTTTCGGTGAGCAGGATGTTGGAGGGCTTCACGTCGCGATGCAGGATGCCGCGCCCATGGGCGTAACCGAGCGCGCGGGTGATGGGGGCGATCCAGCGCAGGATGTCTTCCAGCGGCATGGGCTTGCCCGTCAGGCTCTGCTTGAGCGTGCCGCCGGCGATATAGGGCATCACCAGGTACGGCACGCCGTCTTCGTCGCCGTAATCGATGATGGGTACGATGTTGGCGTGGGCCAGGCGCGAAAGCGCTTTGGCCTCACGCTCGAAGCGCTGCAGGATGCGATCAACCACCTCGGCGCTGAAGGCTTCCTTGCGGATGATCTTAAGCGCCACGTCGCGTTCCAGACGCGTGTCGTAGGCTTTGTACACCGTCGCCATGCCACCCTTGCCGAGCTGTTCCAGGACGGTGTAGCGTCCGATGCTGCTTCCGGTAAGATCAGGCATGCGTTACCCTGGGATATGTTTGGACAAACAAATCTGTAAAGCGTTTCATTGAGCCCCTGGTATGGTCTTGGGTGATGGGCTTCAGTATATAATATACACAGGGCAGCGTCAACCCGGACTGCTGCCCGGACTTATCATTCTCAAGGGAGGTTCAGGATGAAGGTGAAGATCTCCGTCAGGTTCTCTGTGTTTCTAGTGATCGTCAGCCTGCTGGCATTCTCCGCTCAAGCGAATGTATCTGCGCAGTCGGGTGGCGACCTGATCATCAACTACGTGGACGTCAGTCCTGCCCAGGGCAGGATCGCCTACGATGTAGAAGTGACCTTCACGCTGCTGGACGCAAATGGCAATCCGATCAGGGATCTGACGGCGGAGGACCTGACGCTGAGCGAAGACGGCAGGCAGGTCGCGCTGGCCTCTCTCGACCTGGTCACAAACGAGCCCATTTCGGTTTTTTTGCTGATCGATTCCAGCGGCAGCATGGCATCCAAAATGCCAGCGGCAAGGGAGGCAGCCACCGCTTTTATGCAGGGGCTGAACACCTCGGATGAAATACTCATCGCGGACTTCAACGATGAGTTGACCCCACGCAGCGAGTTTTCGATCGACCGCGTGGCTGCCGGCAATGCTATCAAATCTATCGAGTCGGTATATTTGGGCGGAACCTGCCTGTATGATGCCATGTATGAAGCGGTGCAGAAGACGGCCGCACGCCCCATCGGCAGGCGCGCCGTGGTGGTGCTGACCGATGGCAAGGATGAAAAATACGGCGGAGGCGCGTGCAGCTCCTACACAACGGATGACGTGATCTCGCTGGCGGCTGCGGACAATCTAAACGTGCCCATCTTCACTATCGGACTGGGATCCACTGTGGATGCCGGCACTCTCACGCGTGTCGCCAACCTGACAGGTGGCAAGTACTCCTACGCGGCGGATTCTTCAGAGCTTCAGGCGCTCTTTGACCTGCTGTTGGAGCAGCTTCAGTCGCAGTACGTGGCGCGTTACACGTCCACATCCGCGCCGGGCAGCCACACGCTGGTTGTAAAAGCCGCTTCCGGCAGCGTGTCGGATGAATCCACTGCCAGCGTGCTCTTCCCAGAGCTGCCGCTGACGCTCACTATCACCTCACCTGTGGAAGGTCAGGCGATCAATAAAAAGATAACCATCAGCACCGCCTACGCCGGTCAGGGTTTGCCCATTGCCCGCGTGGTGTTCCAGGCCAATGATGACGAGATCGGTCGGGACGAAAGCACGCCTTACGAGCTGGAATGGGACGCGCGAGGTTTCCCGGACGGTGAGCTCACCCTCACCGCTATCGCGCTGGCTGAGGATGGCACGGAGCTGTCCCGGGCAAGCGTGACGGTCAACATCGCCTTCGCCCCGCCAAGCACGCAACCTGGTGGAGCGGCGCAGCCGCCTAAAGGCGGATTCTTCAACCTGAAAAACATGCTGCTGATCGGCAGCGCACTGCTGCTGGTGATCGTCGCCATCATTCTTTTTGTCATTTTCAACGGTAAAAAGAAGAAGAAAAATCAGCAACAGCGGGACAAGGAATGGGACGCCATCGTAAACCCAACGGGCTACACGGGCTCCGCTGGGGATGACCACACCATGGACGAGCTGGTGCCGGGTGCTAGTTCACTGGGACTGCTGGTGGTACTGCAGAGTGATGATCCCGGCATGCTGCAGCAGCGTTTTGAACTCAACGGGCAATCCACGCGGCTGGGTCGGGCTGCGGATAACGATATCCTCTTCCCCAAGGACCGGGCTGTTTCTCGCCACCACGCTATTATCGAGGACCGCAACGGGCAGCTGGTGATCAGCGAGATGGTCAGCCCCGATGCCGATGGAAGCTTGAAAGCGCCTACCTACAACAGCTATGTCAATGAGCAGAAGGTGACCGGAACGGTACCGCTTTACAATGGCGACAAGATCCGTCTGGGTACGCGCCTTACACTGCAGCTCATCACATCGCGTGGCCCTTCTGAGGATGATGCCAAGACGATCGATCAGCTGGAGCCGCCCGATCTGGATAAAACAACGGACAGCTAAGTCATGACAAGGGGATTCATGCTTGCAAAGAAGCCAAAGAAGTACGAGATTGGCGAAGCCACTGACGCGGGACGCAGACGCAGGGGCTCGCCCAATCAGGACTCGCTGGTCACGCTCATGCCGCGTAAAGACGACGGCAGGATGCCGATCATACTGGCTGTGGCGGATGGTATGGGAGGCTATGTCGGGGGTGCGTTCGCCAGTCAGGCGATCGTGCAGCGTTTCCGCAGTGAATACAAGCTTGTGAAGACCAAATTTGAGTTTGAGCCCTTTACGCGCCGCTGCGTGGACCTGGCGCTGGAAGACATGTGCAGAAGGTCTCAAAAGGATTCCGAGTACGAAAGCATGGGATCCACGCTGGTGGCGGCGGCATTGCACAACGGGTCTATCGCGCTGGCAAATGTGGGAGACAGCCGCGCTTACCTGTGCCACAACGGCAGGATGACCCAGTTGAGTTTTGATCACTCGTTCGTTGGTGAAGCCATGCGCGCGGGTCTGTTGACCGCGGCTGAAGCCATGGTGCACCCCAAGAAGAACCGCCTGACCCAGTCAATCAGCCTGCAGCGGGAGGACATCAAGATCTTCTTTGCCGACTACGCCCTGTGTGCGCATGACGTTCTGTTGTTGTGCTCGGACGGGTTGTGGGGCGTGGTCTCGGAGGCAGTCATGCAGGCGGTTATCAGCGAGCTGCCGCCCCAGGCGGCTGCGGATAAACTTGTGAAACTCGCCAACGCTGCCGGCGGTCCGGACAATATTTCCGTGATTGTACTGCGACAAGCTGGTGCCAACCCTCCACCTCCCTTCCCCGGGCAGGAGGAGGATACTGAAAAGACCAAACCATAGGAGAAGCGCATGGGAACCACCATACATATGGAACCGGAGGTAGTGCGGGAGACAGTAAGGAAATTCCTTCTGGACCTCACTGAAAATTTTGAACACTACAGTATGGTAGCAAAAAAAGTGCGCGCGATTCCCTGGGAAGGAAAGGATCGTGAAGCTTTTATCTCAAAATTAAGCGCATGGGAAGCCAGGGCAGGCGACATCATCAAGGAGGGGATTGATCTTAGCAAGCGCGTGATGCGCGAGGTGGATGAATGGATTGGCGTGGATTCGGGTGGGCGAGACCGCTTTGCAAATATGAAATACGTAAAAGCAGCACCTGCCATTGTCTCTGTCGGAGCCGCAGTGATCAATTACAAGACCATTGAAGAAGGTAATAATGCTTTCCAGGCTTTCTGGATAGGTTTAAGCTACGAAGAACGCTGCGCTTTCATCCAAAAGGAATACGATAAACTGGCCAAGGAATACAACCTGGTTCCAGCCAAAGTATCATTTGAAGATATTGAAAGAGAAGGCATCGCGGGTTATTACAGCCATGTGTCACGGCAAATTGTCATTGATAAAACCAATATCATGAATGATGACCTGCATCCGGCACAACTCATCAATACCCTGGCTCACGAAACTCGGCACCAATATCAATACAACATCATTGATAATTACAACGAAAGCGGAATCGTCCCGGAAGGTATGACTGAAAGAACCATTCTGGACTGGCGAAACGAGACTGAGAACTATATCAGCTCTGAACGAGATATGTTTGGCTATTACTTTCAATCCATCGAGGTGGACGCCAGAAAGTTCGGCTTGCAGTATCAATTGGATTATGTTTCCAGTGGTGGTTGGACTTCAGGAAGCAGTAGCTGGTAATTTAAAAAAGGAAGGAAAGCGACATGGATAAAAATGGCTTAACGAAACGCATGATCACGGAATGGGGATATCCTGAAAAACAGGTTGAGAGCACGCTCAAGAAGCTCGAAGCCATGGCCCCGGCACTGATCAAGAGCTTTGAGCAGTATCTGGATAGCGGTGAATTCCCCCAGGAACCAGTGTATTTCGGATTGGACCCGCGCGTGATCAACGAGAATTATGTGTTTGAACCACCGGCGGTGTTCATGCTGATGGACTGGATCCGATGCGATCCGCAAGCTGCGCTGGACGCGCTGGTAGAGGAGTACCGCAAACCGCTCCCGGCTTCGTTCAAACCAGCTGAACTGTACGAAGTGATCAGAAAGCAGGAAAAAACCAACGAATGACGGACTGGCGTTGAAGCAACACATCTCATTGATCAAGCGAGGGTAAATTGGGCGGAATCATACACATGGAAACGGAATCCGTACAGGCGGTAGCCAGGTCTTTGCAGCAGCAGTGTAGAACAATGGAAGACCTGGTGGATGCGCTGGCTTATAAGGCGCGCACCATACCCTGGGAGGGTGGAACGCGTGAAAACTTTACCAGCCAGGTAACAGGATGGCGTGCAAGGATGCTTTCGCTCCTGAGTGAAGGAGAGAAGCTCAGCTTGCGTGCGCAGCGTGAGGTGGATGAGTGGTTGGGAGTAGACCAACGCAGGCACGATGGGTACGCAGCGACGGGCAGCTCAGCGAAGAAACTGACCAAATCACAAAAGATACGACTTGCGCGCTCCGCTTTTGCCAAATGGTGGAAGAAACAGTCCAAGAAAAAGAAGATCGCCTACCTGCAGGCAGAGCACAATAAGATCGCAAAAAAGTACGGTATCAAGCCAGTAAAGCTGAAGATCGAACAGCTCAAGGATCCCAAAGGGAAGGACGCGCGTGGCGTTTACCGCGGATATAAACAGGAGATCGCCATTGATATTGACAACCTGAAATCGGACAACCCGGCGGATTTATTGAACACCCTGGCGCACGAATCCCGCCACCATGTACAGCGCTCGGCGATCCAGATGTACAAGGAAACCGGGAAGCCACCAACCGGCATCAGCGTGAAGACCGTGCAGAAATGGGATAAAAATTTCAAGAACTACGTGCAGCCCAGCAAAGATTTCCAGGGCTACCGCAACCAGGCTGTGGAAGTGGATGCGCGAAATTACGGCGACAAGTATTCCAACCAGGTCCTGCTGGATCGATCTTGGAGCAAGTGAGAGAATAGTGGCTTATGCCTGACCTGATCGGACAATCCCTCGGACGCTATCATATCCTCGAGCAGCTGGGCGAAGGCGGTATGGCGACGGTGTACAAAGCCTACGACACGCGCCTGGAAGCTGATGTAGCGGTCAAGGTCATCCGCACCGAACAGCTGGCACCCAACGTGCTGGACCGAGCCCAAAAGCGTTTTGAGCGTGAAGCCAAGGCGCTGGCAAAGCTGACCCACCCCAACATCGTCAAGGTGACAGATTATGGAGAGCATGGAGGTGTTCCGTACCTTGTGATGCCCTACCTTACCGGGGGGACGCTCAAACAACGCTTGGGACAGCCAATGCCATGCCAGAAAGCTGTCCGGCTGTTGATCCCGATCGCCAACGCGTTGGATTATGCCCATCAACACGGCGTGCTTCACCGCGACGTGAAGCCCTCCAATATCCTCATCACTGACTCCGGCGCACCGATGCTTTCGGACTTCGGTATCGCCAAGATCCTCGATCTCAGCGACGGGCAGACATTGACCGGAACTGGTGTGGGGATGGGCACTCCCGAGTACATGAGCCCCGAGCAGGGCTTGGGCAAGGACGTGGATAGGCGCACCGACATCTACGCACTGGGTGTTGTGCTGTACGAGCTGGTCACTGGGCACAAACCTTACACCGCGGATACGCCCATGGCGGTGGTGCTCAAGCGAGCCACTGAACCGTTGCCAAGACCGATGCAGTACATTCCCGACCTGCCGGCAGAGGTGGAGCAGGTGCTTCTCAAAGCCCTCGCCAAGGAACCGGATAACCGCTACGCGGACATGGCGGCTTTTGAACAAGCTCTCAACAGTCTGGGGCAAGCGCAACCGGAGCAGAATACGGACATAGTAGAAACCGCGCCATCAGGAAAAGAAATTACTGTCGATGAACTGGTAAGCAGTGTAGAAACAGAAGCTGAACCTATTTCGAAGCCTACGAAAAGTAAGGTCGCCTGGTGGGTATGGGCGGGGTTGAGCCTGCTGGGGCTTGCTGTGGTTATAGCGGGTATTGTGTTGGGGGTTGGAAACAGACAAACAGCGTTACCAGCTCCCACAAATACTACATCGGAATCAAAAACACAAACCGAACTGATGAGTGAGACCCCAACTAATACATCCACCATGTTGCCCACCCCACTGGGGGGCGGACAGGGAAAAATCGCATTTGTATCTGTAGAGAATGACATTGCCACGCTTTACATTTATGATCTTGTTAGCAATCAAGTCATAAATTTGGGCTTGCAAGGAGATAATATAAATCTATATCCTTCTCCTGGAGGTCAACTAGCATTCACAGTTACTCAGGAAAATCAGGTGTCCCTCTATCTTCTTGAGAAAGATTCTATAAGTATCAAAGACCTTGAAATTCAGAGTAAATCGTTATCAAGACCCTTATGGTCACCAGATGATCGATCAATAGCTGTATCGATTGGGCCTAATGAAATTATGATCATAGACATTATTGACAAACATGAGATTACAGTCACACCCGGTGAAAGTAAATTGTATGTCCCCAGGGGTTTCTCACCCGATGGATCTTACCTATTGTTTTACACATGGGATTATTTCTCTGAAAGTAATTGGATCATATCACGCGACGGTTTGGATATCATACCTGTTGGGGTGGGAAATATCGATTTTGCCAGCTGGTCGCCTATAGAAAATACTTTAATATTCTGTTCGTCAATTAATGATACTTACGAAATATTTTCTTTTAATGCAGAAACGGAACAGCTCAACCGGTTTACAGAAAATTATGCCCAGGACACCTCTCCTAGATGGTCTCCGGACGGCAAACAGATTGCTTTTTTTTCGAGCCGGAATGGAGTCTATGAGTTGTTTCTAATGGATGCAAATGGTGAAAATCAACATAGCGTTGCCCCTGCAAAATTTGATACCTACCCAGAATTGATCTGGTCTCCAGATGGTAAATGGATCGCGTACTCAGTGGGAGAAAGCAGATCTGAAAT
>CAZCHK010000046.1:9139-18809 GCA_964498605.1 uncultured Anaerolineaceae bacterium
AATGTATCTTGTTAATATTGAAACAGGCAAGCTAGAACAATTGACTAGCAACACTAGTCCCGAATATTATATTGCGTGGTCAAATGACAGCAGGGATTTGTTTTGGGTTGGGCATCACGAAGGAACAAAGATAACCATATCACAATATGATGTTGACGAAAAACGGGATGCAGCGGTTGTTTTTAAATCCGAGAATTCGATTAGGTATGATTTGTCTCCAGATAACAGCTATTTATTAATAATAGACAACCCTTATTCTGAAAACGATTCAGTTATATATCTAGTTTCATTAGTTGTTAATACAGTCACCCCGATTTTTAATGAATCGACAAGAATAACCGATATGGAATGGATTCCGTAGAAGAGTTATTATTTGTTAGGATTTATCGTTCATTGATCACGCGAGGGTAAATAGGGCGGAACCACACCCTTGGAAACGGAATCCGTAAAGGCAGCTACCAGGTTTCTGCAGCAGCAGTGGAGGACAATGGAAGCTCTGGTGGTTGAGCTGGCCATAACCTAATCCGATCCTATTGACCAACGCATTGGTTCAGGTGGGCTGGCATGGCGAGGCCGTAGAGGTTGCGAACTGGAAAAGATGAATTTGAGAAAAGTTAGGGACATGAAACTGGAGCAGCATCGTGGAGGAGTGCGGTTATCTGTCAAAGAGGTTCTGACCTGAAGCGGCTTTCAGAGAGCACTTTTCAATAACTATTAAGAGACGAGCGATGAAAAGGAGCGGCATGGAAAGCAGCACTTTTAGAAAAATTAGAATCATTAGTCCAAGCGCGGTATGTTTTGGCTTGATCCTGTCCTGCTGCACGGGAGGACCCCAAACGTCACTTGAACAACAACCCGCCTCCTCTCCAACGCCAGGAACAGGGTCCACGTTGATCACGGAAAAGGACAGCATGGTGATGCTGTATATCCCGGGCGGCACATTCCAGATGGGCAGCACCGGCATCAGGCTTGATGAAGAGCCCATACATGCGGTTACGCTGAGCCCGTATTGGATCGATTCCACCGAAGTTACAAATGCAATGTATATGCAATGCGTGGAAGAGGGAAAGTGCAGTCCACCGGATTCCTCCGAATCCCACACCCGTTCCAGCTACTACGGTAACACTGCGTTTGATAATTACCCTGTGGTCTATGTGAGCTGGCGCGACGCCCAGAATTACTGTGAATGGGCAGGCAAGCAGCTGCCCACGGAGGCGCAGTGGGAATTCGCTGCGCGTGGGACCGACGGCAGGATTTACCCATGGGGGAACACCTCCCCAACATGTGATGATGCAAACTACTGGCTGAATGATAGCAGCAATGGCTGTGTAGGAGACACGGCAGAAGTGGGCAGTTATGACAGTGGGAAAAGCCCTTTTGGCGTGTATGACATGGCGGGTAACGTGTGGGAATGGGTGTATGAATATTATGGCAGTTACGCATCCAAATCACAAACTGATCCCCAGGGGCCAACCACCGGGAATTACCGGGTGCTGCGCGGCGGCTCGTGGTACGGCTGCGAGATCTTCCTGCGCTCATCCGATCGAGACTGGTTCGAGCCTGAACTTACGTACGGATTCATTGGTTTCCGCTGCTCCATCTCGCTTCCTTGAGTGTGTACTTCTTTTGCAAAAAGAACCGCAGTTCTAGTGTATTCGTGTCTACCCGGGAATATCTACCCATTACCTCGGACAGCTTATTCTGTATAATCAATTTAAGAACAATGAGCGGAGGGATCAATGGAGTATTTTGACGCACCAGAAGCTAACCCGGGGCAGGATGGGATCTGTTCCGATAATGAATGTCCGTGCGGCTACCCGGGCGCGACCATCCCGCGCGGCACGGGATACCTGTACATTTCCAAAGAACTGGTGGAATTCCGCCGCGACGCGCGCACCGTCGAACAGGCGCGCAAGAAACTGGATAGGATCCGCGCGAGCACGCCGGGCATGATGGTCATGTTCGACCCGAGTGTGAGCATGCCCATCCTGATGTGTGAACAGGGAGCGCGCAAGCGCGGACTGAACATGGAGGTGGCGGCCGCGGACGCGCGCTACTGGTGGGAGCATCACAAGGCCCCCCTGCGCCCCACCCCCCTGGCCAGGGACATTGCTGTGGCTCCAGCTGTTCGAAAGGTTTCCACGGCAGCAGATGCCATGAAAGAAACAAATCTTTCACGGACACCCGTGCCTCCGGTCTGGACTTCACCTGTCTCTCCACAACCAGCCTGGCCTCCCCCCATCACTACGAAAACCGCTCGCCCTAATAACGCATGGGTCTGGTGGCTGGTCGGTTCGCTGGGCTTTCTTAGCCTGCTGGGGATGGCGACGGTCCTTATATTCACCGTGTCCAAAAGCAATAGCGAGAATCCTTCCATATTCGCCGGAACCGCAGGAAAAACACTCACGGTGGGATCGGATTTCACCTGGCCGCCTTTTGAGTACATCGATGATGAAGGGGAATACGCCGGGTTTGACGTAGAACTGATGAGAATGATCGCTGAAAAGATCGATGCGGAGATTACCTGGGAGAATACCCCGTGGGATTCCCTTTTTGCAAAAGTGATGGATGGGCAGGTCGATCTGGCCATCTCGGCCATCGGCTATTCGGAAGAAAGGGACGAGAACATGGATTTTTCGAAGCCCTACCTGGAAAACCCCGACATTTTTTTGGCAAGGAATGATTTCACAGGTGGCATTTCTGCCCCGGAAGATCTGTCGCCTTACCAGATCAGCGTGCTTCTTGGCTCAATGCAGGATGAATGGCTGGAAACAGAACTGGTACCCCAGAGTATTTTGAGTGGTGGGCAAATAAAACATTATGACAGTCATGCCCTTGCCATTACTGACCTGGTGAACGGCCAGTCGGATATCGTGATCCTGGAGAAGACCCTGGCGGTCAGGTACCTGGCTCAATATCCCGACCTGCAGATCGTTTACACGCGAGAGAATCCGAGAGGCGGTCTTTATATTGTCTACCCCAGCGGCTCTTATGAGTTGCGCCAGTCCATCGATCAGGCCATTCTGGAGTTGAAAATTTCAGGTGAGATCGACCGACTTTTTGAAGAAGTTTTTGTGAATTATCCTTGATTGTTTAAGTGGTGTATGGCTATACGCATTATTATTAAATGATTACTCGTATTCTTCTTTCATTATAAATTTATTCCTATGGGTTCGTGCATATGGGAAGCAGTTCGTTCACTTCCCGCAATGCCTGCATCCAGGAGAATTCCTGGTTGTCACTGAAGTAATAATAGACCGTGCCGTTCGGAAACAGCGTGATGACATTCCCGCTGACACCCTGCATCTGGGCGGTCCAGAATTCACAACCAAAACCGTTGGCGGTCGAATAGCGCGTGGCCCAAAAAGCGTTGTTGTACATCTGGCGCGTGTCGATGCGCACGCCGCGGTCTTCAGCGTCGCGCTGCAGGCTGGAAGCCAGCATGCCTGGATGCAGGACCTGTTCACCATCGATCATTCCGTCACCGCGGTTGAGAAATGTGATGATCTTCGCCACGTCGTCCGGCGTCCACCACAGACCGTACCCCCCTTCCGCCTGCCCCTGCCAGCTTCTATCCGCCGTGCGCATGCTGGACAAGAACCCGGGTCCCACACCCAGCGGGAGATACACATCTTTCACCACCAGGTCAAAGATATCCGCCTGCTCTCCCTCCCTTCCCTGCAGGAAGCGCTGCATGGCGGTCATCAGGATGAAGGTGTCGCTGGTGCGGTAGACCCAGCGCGTGCCTGGTTCCGCCCTGGAAGGCGCGGTAAAAGCGGCGGCGATGCGCTGATCAAAAGGCTGCGCGTTAAAGAACTCGCCCATCTTCTGGCTGTTGTCGTCTTCTATGAAACCAGAGGAGAAATAATTTCCTGTCGCCATGTCCAGGGCATTCTCAAAAGTGACATTCTCCCAGTCCCCAGCAGCAACGGCGGATTCCGGGACATAATCCTTGATCAGCAGATCCGGTACCTCAGAGCCGTACTTCTGCGCCAGGCGCATCAGGGCGACACTGGCAAAGGCGGATTTGGCTGTGGAAAAGGAAGCGGCGCGCATTGATTCGCAGTACGGGTAAATCCCGAACCGGGTCCGGCATCCGCCGACGTAATTCATCCCGCCAATGATGACGCCGTACCAGGACATGTGCTCAGGGGTTACACCGCTGCCAAACGCGGACAAATCCACGCCGGGGTAATCCACCGCCAGCTCTTCGATCGGCTTGGTTGGATAGCGCTTCTCCAACTCACGGGCAAACGCGTCTCTCACCTCATCCGCGCCGTCCACTTCCTGCGGGTGGTAGACCGCATCCAGCAGTCCCCACAGGTTGATCCTGTAGTAGGTAGATACCTCCTGGGTCACCTGATACCAAACTTTGGAAACACTCTGATCGTCGAACAAAAAAGTGAGCGTTCCGTTGTAGGCGGAATTCGAGCCCTTGATGGACAGGGTAAAAGGAAGCGAGGCGCGCGAATAGCCCTGATCGCCGGGCTCCTGCCAGACGCGGCCGGGCTCCAGGTGCAGGTTCCAGTAAGGATGATTGGCAATAATCAATCCACGCCGCACAGGCACAAGATACCCATCGTCGGTCTGCACGAATTCGTAATCGAATTCCGGCAGATAACCGAACACCGGTTCCAGTTCCCCGCGAACGTTCTCCATTCGTCCCTCCTCCTGCTCGGAGAGCAGCTCCAGGCGCCCCTCAAAGCGCTGCAGCGGTGGTTGGGCGTCTAAAGGTGGCGTGAGAGCCAGCTCGTCTACCGGACCGTTGAAATTAAAACCATTTATCAGGTCCGCGTAGCTCAATGAGAGCCCGTTTCGTTCTTCCAATGAAACACCGTCTTTCACTGGGGAGTAACTGATCCAGTAGATATCCGGGAACTTCCCTGTCTCGCGGTTGCTGGCGAAGAACAGGACACTTCCATCCGGGGAGATGGTCGGCGTGCTTTCCTCGTGAACCGAGTTGATTGAGTCACCCAGATTTTGCGGTTCTCCCCATTCGCCTTGATCGTTGCGGTAAGAAATGTACAGGTCCCCCACCCGTTCATTCGTTGAAAGGTTGTCAGTTCTTCCAGCGGAGTAGAACAGAAGGAAATCCTCCCGGGGAGAAACGAACGGCTCCGCGTCAACAATCTGGTCGGTCACCTGGAAGAAATCGATCCTTTGAGGGGTCTGGTAAACGCCCTCCACCCTGCAGGAGCGGTACAGCCCCTCTCCACCCAGCTCGGGATAGTTGGCGACATAATACAGGGTCCCATCCAATGTCATTGAGGCATGCGCCTCGCCCCCCATGGAATCAACCGGTAGCTGAAGACGGGTAGGTTCCGACCACCCCTCGCCCTCGCGCTCGACAGTCCAGAGGAGGTAATCCTCCTGGGGTGCCGCACTGGCTGCAAGCGGTCGGTCAGAAGAGAAGATCAGCAGCGCTCCGTCCGTGCTGATGAAAGGAGCAATGTCGTTGTGCTGCCCAGAGAAAGAGGCGGGTTCCGCTTCCGACCAGCCTTCGGGTCCGCAATGGCTGACCATGATCACCGCTCTTCCAGAATCCAGGCGGGTGAAGTAGATCTCTTGCAGATCAGGATGCACCACCAGCGACAG
The DNA here is from genome assembly GCA_964498605.1 of uncultured Anaerolineaceae bacterium. GTDB lineage: Bacteria > Chloroflexota > Anaerolineae > Anaerolineales > Anaerolineaceae > JBGQAS01. The sequence continues at coordinate 14,735 of CAZCHK010000046.1, forward strand.
TTCCACATCTGATGAAGCGATCAAATCGGGCATAAAAACCCACGGAGCTTGCGAGGGAGCCTGCGACAAAAAGTTGGACTGCTCTAAAAGCGTGGTGTCATCCGTTTGTGGAACGGAGGCCGGAGAACAAGCCGAGACCAGCATCGCAAAACAAACTGTGAAATAAAAACTTGCCTTAATTCTATTCATCTTTTCTCCTCCATCAGCGTTTCATTTAAAGATGACTTCCCATATCAGGACTTCACTTTCCTGAGCGCTGTTATCGTATCTCCCATCGCCAGTCGCCAGGAAACGGCCATCTCCTGACCACCTCACACTCCAGACAGGCAGTCTGTGCTCGCGCGCCATAGAAAGCAGATCGCCGCTTACCGCGTCCCATATGCACACGATCCGATCACTGCCTGTGCCGGCGATCATACTGCCGTCAGGGGACCAGTCCACGCCACGCGCCCACCCGTTGTGCCGAGAAAGCGCCAGAGAAAGCAAGCCTGACTCAACATCCCAGACGCGCAGTATTCCATCCTGATGCGCGCTGGCAACACGCGTGCCGTCCGGTGACCAGACAACACCGTTGGCATCATTGCGCCTGGACGAGTTCGTACTGAACACGCGCGTGATGGTCATCGTCTCAACGTTCAATATCTCCACCTTGCCACTCAGCTCCCCCACAGCCAGCCTGGTACCCTCTGGCGACCAGTCCACCGAGACCACAAAACCGGAAACGTCTGTCGTTGTGCTCTCCACTCCTTTGCTGATGTCGTAAAAGTGCACACATCCGCTTTTCGTACCCACTGCCAGTCTGTCACCAGGACCAGACCAGGACAAGCAGAAAGCGCCAGGAACCGAATAATCCTGATGAACCTGCCAGGAGGCAGTGTCCCAGACGCGCACGATTCCCGCGTCGCTTGCCGCAGCCAGGTAACTCCCGTCCGGCGACCACTCCACGCCCCAGACAAAACCCTCCATGACTAGCGTGTCCGGAACCCCGTCCTCTTTGCCGGTAGGCCAAACCTTCACGTGTCCGTATCCTGTCGCAGCGATCAGGCTGCCACCCGGCGACCAATCCAGACTGTAAATGGGGCCATGGGGAGGAACGGAGTCGAGCATCCCGCGCAGCAAGATCAGCACAATCTCGGATGTCACACCTCCGCCGGCATCACTAGCACTTTGCGGTACCGTGGGCAACATCACCCCCGCTGAATTCTCATCCATGACCGCAGCAGCAGTTCGAGCAGGCAGCGATAATCCGTTTTGTGTCCCGCCCAGGCAAGAAATACTGGCGCAGCTGATAAGATATACACAGGCAAGCAGAATGCAATTATTTCGCAAATCTCATCCCTGATGCATCATGGTAGCGCCTAGAATCTGCGGCGTTTTCGCCCGTTCACAGCGAACATTTAAAGAACAACCGGTCCTCACTCAGGCGCAATTAATTAATTACCGGGTGTTGATTAAACAACAATTAACTGGCTTAATGAGATTCTAATCAGGCCTGATCGTCCAACAGCTCAGCTGATAGTGATTCTCCGCTTCAGCTGAAGGCGCAGCAACAAGTAATATGCCAGGCAGGAGAGAATGATGCCAGCTGACGCTCCCATAAACACCGCCTGGTAGTTCAGCGCCTGGGAGATGGCCGCCCACACAACCGCTCCCAGGCCAATTCCAAGGTCCATGGCAATAAAGAAAGTGGCATTCGCCACACCCCTGCGGTGGACAGGTGCCAGATCGGTGATGATGGTGATCAAAGCCGGCTGCCCGATGCCAAACCCGATACCAAAGGCAACAGCTGCCAGAATGAAATGGGTCATGTTGTCAGCGAATATGAGCAGCACAAAGCTTGCCAGGAGAAAAAGGTTTCCAGGGACAATGATGCGCCGCACGCCAATTCTTTTACTGACCCAGTTGATCAAAGGCCTTGAGAGCAGCATGCAGACAGCGTAGATCCAGAAGAAAAGAGAAATGTCCGGAATGTTCTTCGAGGCGGCGTACGGGGAAAGGAATGTAAGAATCGCAGCGTAATCAAACGCCAGAAAAAAGAGCACTACAGAAGCCGGGACAGCGGATTTCTCAATCAATCGATCGAGAATCCTGGCAGCCCCCCCGCGCTTCGCTTCGAGCAGTTGACTGTCTGTAGTTTGCCAATCATCCTTCTGAGAAGAGTCGTGTTGCTGCAAAGGTCGTAAAACAACCCCTAGAATCAGCCCTGACACGCAAAAGAGAACCGCTACCAGCGCCAGGACGCCAAAATGAGCCGTTGCCATCAGCCACAGGCCAATGGCGGGGCCAATGGCGGAAGTCAGGCTGCTGACCACCCCGGAATAGCCCAGCCCCTCGGCGCGGCGCTGTGGGGGGACAATGTCCGCAAAAATCGTGGCGATAGCGGTGGTTTGCAGACCAAACCCGATGCCCTGCAGCACGCGCAGTACCCCTATCAGACTCGTGCCTGGCTGCAGGTAGTACCCGACGCACGGCACCAGCACCAGCACAAAGCCGACGAGCAGGACGGGCTTTCGGCCAATGTGATCGATCAGGTAGCCGGCAAACGGGCGAACGAGCAGGACCGAAAAGGTGAACAGTGTGACCATCAACCCGGCTTCTGCGGGTGAACCACCGCGTGATTGGATGAACAGCGGCAGCGTGGCTACCAGCATGCTGGTGATAGTATTCGAGCTGAGCGTCAGGAAAAGAGACGCGATGTAAGAGAATGTCCATAATCGTTTACATGGTGGTGTAGAAACAGGCAACGCTACCCTGTTGACATTTTTTACCATTCTCTTATCCAAATCATCGTTATGCTGTATTGTTCTCGTATCAGTATACCAGCCACATATTACATTTAATTGTCTATCATGTACAATAACGGGTGAGGTCACCATGAAAACCAAAATAGCCTACTTGCCAATCTCGCTAGTCCAAGATTTCATTAAGGACGTTTTTATTCAGTTGGGTGTCTCGAAAAATGACGCGGAATTATGCGCAGAAGTACTCATTGCATCTGACAGGCGCGGCATAGAATCCCACGGTATCGGAAGGTTAAGATACTACTACGCCCGTATCAAAGCTGGCCAGCACAAGGTTCAAACTAATTTTGAAATTACGCGGGAAAGTCCCACCACTGCAGTGGTTGATGGACACCACGGCATAGGTATGGTCATCGCCAAATGTTCTATGCAGATCGCCATTGATAAAGCCAGGCAGTACGGCATGGGAGCCGTGGCGGTTCGTAACTCGACCCACTTCGGGATTGCTGGTTATTATGCCCTGATGGCAGTGCAGCAGGGAATGATTGGTCTCACTGTGACCAACGCCCGTCCATCCGTCAGTCCCACATTTAGCGTGCAACCCATGCTCGACACCAACCCGATCGCGTTTGGAGCACCAAGCGATGAGGAATTTCCGTTTCTGTACGACGCAGCCACGCCTATCATCCAGCGTGGAAAAGTGGAAGTCTATTCAAGGTTAGGAAAACTCATGCGCAACGGCTGGGTCGTGGATCAACATAACGAGTACATGAAAAATCCCGATGAGGTTCTTGGGGCGCTAAATGAGGGTACATCAGCACTGCTTCCCCTGGGCGGAAAGGGTGAAGAACTGGGGGGTCACAAGGGTTACGGTTTGGGAACCATAGTTGAGGTGCTGTCCGCATCACTGCAGCAGGGAGCGTTCCTGTACGGGCTGACAGGTATCTCGGATGACGGCGAATTCCGTCCATTCCGATTGGGACATTTCTTCATGGCAATTAATATTGAAAACTTTTGTTCGCTGGAGGAATTCAAAGCAACCACCGGAAAGATCATGCGCGATCTTCGCAACGCACGCAAGGCACACGGAGCTACCAGGATTTACACCGCAGGTGAGAAGGAATTCGAGATGGAAAAGGTCACTGCCAAAAACGGCATCCCCATCGTCCCTACTCTGCAAAAGGATCTGCTGTTTTTAAAACAGGAACTGGGATTGGTCAAGTATAATTTTCCGTTTTAGACACGCTCCTTCGATCAGAATACACTTAAAAAACTACCCCTTCTACATGAAAATATGAACGTTAGCGCAGGAAATCATGAAGGATATAAATAAT
>CAZCHK010000047.1:0-18297 GCA_964498605.1 uncultured Anaerolineaceae bacterium
TCCATTTCCTCAAAGCTTAGATCGGTCATTATCCTTCCCTGTTTTTTTGCCTGAAGTTCAATATAGTGAAAGCGCTCCACGAACTTTTGGTTGGCTTCCCGTAAAACACTTTCGGCATCTTCTTTGTACCATCTGATCAAATTCACCACCGCAAACAACAGATCCCCCAATTCTTTTTTGCGGTCATCAGGATTCTCTGCGTGTTTTACTTCATTTAATTCTTCCTCAACCTTTCCCATTACCGGGTGGATCTCCTTCCAGTCAAAGTTAACCCTGGCAGCCCTGCCCTGCAATTCCTGCGCCCTGGCCAATGCCGGGAGAATGGATGGAATGCTATCCAGCAGACCCTTTTGCGCTTCCTTCTTACCCTTTTGGCGTTCGAGTTCTTTTATTTTTTCCCAATTCTTCAGCACCGAAGACACGCCGTCCACCCGGATGGTACCAAATACGTGCGGGTGCCTGCTGACAATTTTGTCGTGAACTCCCTTGATCACGTCTCCTAAATCAAACTCGTTGTTTTCATAGCCGATCTGCGCGTGGAGAACGACCTGCAAAAGAATATCGCCCAGTTCTTCCCGCATACCGGTGATATCGTTGTTGTCAATCGCTTCCAACGCTTCGTAACTCTCACCAAGGAGATTTCCACGCAAACTTGAATGTGTCTGCTCGCGATCCCATGGGCAACCGTCTGGCGCCCTTAATCGAGCGATGATGTCCGCGAATTCCTCAAAAGCCCGTCCTGTTTTCTCAGCGTCGACGATCATGTCCACTGGAAAATCACCGCTGTGAGGATGACTCAAGGTTTCAAGATCACCGCGATAGATTTCATCACCTTTATGGTTGAGTAATTTCACTGAACAGGATGAGTAAGCGATGCGGTTGATCGACTTCATCACGCGTTCAAGATCATCATAGCTACAAATCTCAATGATGCCAAACCTCATTGAAGCAGGGATCAATGGATAATGCTGCGAAATGACATCCAGAGCAGTGGCAACACAAAATGGATACTCCTTTTGAAGTTCCTCGAAGAATACATGGCGTTCGCTTTTCATCTGCACATCCTTGATTGTGAAAATAAAAGGAAGTGGTATCCAGCAAGGATATCACTTCCCAATCATTCAGAAAATTACCGTGATTCTAACGTTTTGTGTAGGTAGGTGCCTTGCGCGCACGTTTTAGCCCTGGCTTTTTCCGTTCTTTCACACGTGCATCCCTTGTCAGTAATCCCATTTTCCTCAAGTTGCTGGTGAAATCAGGATTCATCTTTTTTAATGCACGAGCCAGTCCCAGTTTGACAGAATCTGTTTGACCGGATGTGCCTCCGCCTTCAACCATGACGGAAATATCAAAAGTTTTTTGATCCAGCCCGGTCGCTTTGAATGGAAGTAAAATCGATTCCATATCGCCGGTGCGTGGGAAATACGCCTCCAGTGGTTTTTCATTTACGACCATGTTTCCACTACCGGAAGATAACCGCACCCGGGCTGTGCTCTCTTTTCTTCTTCCAATACCTTCATAATACTGAGTTGCCATATTCCTTTGAGGCTCCTTTATTCAATTAGCTTGGGATTTTGTGCGGCATGGGGATGATCGCTGCCGGTAAATATCTTTAACCGACCAAGAATTTCTCGGCCAAGTTTGTTGTGGGGCAGCATTCCCCACACAGCATGGCGAATCACTCGATCGGGATGCTTTTCCAGCTGCTCCCTTAACCCAACAGTCCGAATACCACCGGGAAAGCCTGATACCGAATGGTATTTTTTCGTATCGAGGCGTTTCTCATCAATCTTGAGCTTTCCAGCATTGATGATGATCACATAATCTCCCATATCCACGCCAGGAGTGAATGTCGGTTTATGTTTTCCCATTAAATACTCAGCGATTTTGGTCGCAAAACGACCAAGTGGCTTTTGATCGGCATCAATCAGAAGCCAATCATTTTTTGGTTTTCCTTTGAGGACGTATGTTTTGTCCACTGTTTTCATCTCCACGATCTTATTTCATCGGATAACTAGCTTTATCCGTTTATTCTATTTCCTTGCGCTAACCAAAATTACACTTCATCAGGCACAATCCGTGAGGCGGAGCGATTCCTGGTTTACCAGCATGTTTTGCGTCAATCATATCCCGAAATTGATCGATCGACATCCGCGATCGCGCTATCAAGGTCTGGAGAAAAACAATCCGCCTGACCATATGATACAGGAAGGCGTTTGCGCAAATTTCGAACCTTAGAGATTCGCCAGGCTCTCTTGTCCAGTGAGCGTGATCCACGGTCCGAATCGTGCTTCCATCTTCTTTCATCGCTCGGCCGACACACTTGAAATCATGTGTTCCCACTATTGCTCCGGCGGCCAAATTGAGCATGTCCATGTCCAAGTTTTCTGCAATCCTCCATTCGTAGCGCTCCTTCAGTGGTTGTCTTTGTTTACTGACCAATATACGATACATGTAAACCCGGCTTTTCGCATCGAATCTTGGATGGAAGTCATTTTTTACACGTGCGCAGCTCAAAACCGATATATCAGCAGGAAGTTTCGCATTGAACGCGTTCAATAAGTCTGTTTCAGCGTGCTTCCACTGAAGATCAAACGCAATCACCTGACCCAGCGCATGAACCCCGGAATCAGTCCGTCCACTAAATAGTATGGATTTTCCATGCCAGCCAAGTTTTTTTAATACACGCTCAATTTCCAGCTGAACGGTACGGGTTTTGCCTTGACGCTGAAATCCTTTGTACTCAGTGCCGTCGTAAGAAAGTGTAAGTTGGTAACGTTCCATTTCCAACCGGAGGTTTTCGCCGGATGGACTAACTTTCGACAAGTTCAAGGAGGACCATTTCCGCAGAGTCTCCTTGACGTGGACCTAATTTTAATATTCGCGTGTAACCGCCATTTCTTGTCGCAAAGCGGGGACCAATTTCGTCAAAAAGCTTCTTGATGGTTTTCGCGTTATTCAGCTTTGCAGCTGCTCTGCGCCTCGCATTGACTTTCGTGATATCCTCTTCTGCTTTGCTCGCTTTGGCAGCCAGTGTGATCAATCTCTCCGCGTCTCCGCGAATGGCCAGGGCTTTTGTCCGTGTGGTTTCAATTCTCCCATGCTCGAATAATTGGCTGATCAACACGCGGCGCAAGTTATTGCGCTCATCCTTACTTCTACTCAATCTAAAACCAGCTACTTGATGCCGCATAATTAAGACTCCAGATCTTTTTCTTCTTGATTGATATATTTCTTCTCAATCATTTTTTCTCTCAGTTCATCTAAACTTTTTTCACCGAAATTCCGTATGGACATCACCGCATCTTCGCCCTTTTCTAAGAGCTCCAAAACATCGCCCACTGTCGCGATGCCTGTTCGCTTGAGGGAATTGAACACACGGACTGTCAGGTCGAGACTCTCAATGGGTGTTTCAGCCGCTTCGCTTGTGATGTGGCTGGTTGAACTGATGACCTCTTTTTCCACACTCGCTGCGAGAATTTCTTCACTGATACCTGAAATATAGCGGTAATGATCGATAAGGATTTTACTGGCCTTGTCCAATGATTTTTCCGGCGTGATCGTCCCGTCAGTCCATATTTCCAGTGTCAGCTTATCAAAATCAGTGCTGTGCCCGACCCGGTCACTGCTGATTGAGTAATTGACCTTCTTGACCGGAGTGTAGATCGCGTCAACCGGTAGATCGCCTAGCGGCAGTTTTCCGCTCCGATCGGCAGAGGGGGAATACCCCCTTCCGCGTTCTACGACAAAATCAATTTCCAAGCGAGCTTTATTGTCATCCATTGTAAAAAGATACAAATCTGGATTGACTATTTCAAGTTCTGCCGGGGTTTGAATGTCCGCAGCGGTGATCACACCTTCTCCGCGAACCGCCAGGTGCATGTGAGCCACATCACCCTCGTGCATGATGAGCCTGATCTGCTTGATTTGCAACATGACCTGGATGACATCTTCCCGAACTCCAGGAATGTGAGTGAATTCATGAGGGACATCAGAAATTCTGATAGAGGTGATCGCGGCGCCTTCCAGCGAAGAAAGCAGCACTCTGCGCAGGGAGTTACCCAAAGTCATTCCGAAGCCGCTTTCCAGCGGATGGATCTGGAATCTACCGTAATTTCGCGCTTCAGCATCGCGTTCCACTTTTGGTGTGACCATATTTGTCAAAGCACACATACAGCACCCCTTTCTGTTAGATAGTTGATCTCACAAACGGGATACATTTTCATTACCTTGAATAGTATTCAACGATAAGTTGCTCAGTTAAATTGCCATCAATTTCACTGCGTTCAGGTAATCGAAGAATGCGGCCGCTTAAATTCTTCACATCGCGGTCCATCCATACCGCGCAATTTCGCTTTTCCGAGACTTCTGGTAAGCCCTTAAAGAGCTCTCTTTTCAATGAGCCCTCCCTCACACCGACTTTGTCGCCAACTCGCAGGATCATGGAAGGAATGTCAACGTTTTTTCCATTTACCGTGAAATGACCGTGATTTACCATCTGACGCGCCTGAGCGCGGTTTTCCGAATATCCCATTCTGTAGATGACATTATCCAGGCGGAGCTCCAGGGTCCTCAGCAGGTTCAAACCTGTAATGCCGCTTTTACTGCGCGCAGCTGCAAAATTGCGCCGAAATTGTCGTTCCAGGATACCATACACTCTGCGGGCTTTCTGTTTCGCTCTGAGCTGTTTTCCGTAGTCGGATGTTCTCTCACCACCCCTGCCGGTGTTCGCGCGCCCGTGAATACCAGGTGGAAATGCTCTTTTTTCAAAAGCACATTTTTGAGTAAAACAGCGGCTTCCTTTTAAGAATAGCTTTTCGTTTTCTCTCCGGCAGAGTTTACACACCGGGCCAATATATCTTGCCATAATTCATTCCTTCCTTGTTTAACTAAACGCGGCGTTTCTTTGGAGGTCGGCAGCCATTGTGCGGGACTGGAGTGATGTCTGAAATGGATCTCACTTTAATCCCAACAGCCTGTACTGCACGGATCGCAGATTCTCGTCCAGGTCCGGGTCCTTTAATGATGATATCCACTTCCTGGACACCCATTGCCTGGGCGGATTTGATTGCTTGTTCAGCAGCCAGCCGGGCAGCGAAAGGTGTGCTTTTGCGGGAGCCTTTAAATCCAGATGAGCCGGAACTGCCCCAGCATACCGCATTGCCCTGCTGATCGCTTACCGTTACTATCGTGTTATTGAATGACGCAAAAACATGCACCTGCGCAGATGATATTGCGCGTTTTGATTTTTTTGTACCGGAAGTGCGACGCGTCGAACGTACAGTTTGTGCCATAATTCCTCTTGATTACCTCAATACAATTTTCTATCCTGTGATGACGCTGACAGTTGCCGCCGGGAATGGAAGGAACCCGTCTGCCAGCACGCAGCTCCAGGATTTACTTCTTTGTTGCGCCTTTTCGGCGGCCGCGGCCAGCGACCGTCTTTTTTGGCCCTTTGCGGGTTCTCGAATTTGTCCGAGTTCGCTGTCCATGAACCGGTAAATTACGGCGATGCCGCATGCCCCGGTAACAACCAATTTCGATCAGTCGTTTGACATTCATCTGCACTTCGCGGCGCAAATCGCCTTCTACTTTAAAGTGCTTGGAAATGTAATCGCGCAACGCGCTTACTTCCAGTTCGGTCAGATCCTTCACTCTGGTATCGGGATTTACTTTTGTGGCGTGTAATATTTCATGAGATCGGGTTAATCCGATACCATAAATATAGGACAGAGCCATTTCAATCCGCTTATTACGGGGTAAGTCAACGCCTTCAATTCTTGCCATAGGTCCTTTATCCTTGTCGCTGTTTATGTTTAGGATTTTCGCATATTACAAACAATACGCCTTTACGTTTAACGATTTTGCATTTCGCGCAGCGTTTTTTTATAGACGGCGATACTTTCATTATCTGTTGCTCCTTCATTTTCCTGCTTAATGCCAAAACAAATATTATACCTTATGCGTTTATTTTCGTCCAGAATCAGGTCATAGTTCGGTGAGGATGATCGGCTCGCTTCCCGTTATGGCTACCGTATGCTCAAAATGAGCGGTCAATCTCCCATCCCGCGAGCATACAGTCCACTCGTCAGGCAACACTTTTGTCTGGGGTTTTCCCGCCAGGATCATGGGCTCCAATGCAATGGTCATACCTTTTTGCAACAGTACTCCCTGTCCTTCGGTACCATAGTTGGGAAGTTGTGGACCTTCATGCATGTTTCTTCCAACTCCATGACCAGTGTATTCTCGAACCACATTGAAACCTTGCGATTCAACAAATCTCTGAATAGCTGCTCCAACATCCCCGGCACGGTTGCCGTCCTTCATTTTGCTTATTCCAATGTAAAGTGCTTTCTCGGTGACCTCAAGGATTTTTTTTGCCTCTTTCGATACCTCTCCCACACCAGCAGTAAAGGCAGAGTCTCCGACAAAACCTTCAAATACAGTGCCGCAGTCAATAGAAATGATGTCCCCTTCTTTTAACTTGCAATCGAAGCTCGGTATGCCGTGCACCAGTTCACTGTTGATGCTCGTGCAGATGCTGGCCGGGTAAGGATAAGGCCCGGGGTAATTTTTGAACGGTGAGTAGACACCATGTGCTTTTTGCACTTCTTCCGCCGCTGCATTCAAATCTGCGGTAGACACACCCGGTGCGATCAACTTCCTTACCGCATCCAAAGCCATGGCATTGATCCTGCCTGCTTCCCGCATGATGGCAATTTCTGCATCGCTCTTGATCGTTACATGCCTGTCCCAGGTCATCTTACGCGCCCGCTTCCTTGATGGTTTTTTCAATGATCCGGGTGACTTCTTCTATCGGGAGCGTCCCGTCAACCTCACTGAGAGATCCTTCCGTTTGATAATACTCCACAAGGGGAATGGTCTGGTCGAAATATACTTCGATCCGGTTCTTCACTGTTTCAGCCTTGTCATCCTGCCTCTGGAAAAGTTCAGACCCGTCGATATCACAAACACCCGGCACTTTTGGGGGATGATGGATTTCATGGTACACATGCCCTTGCGCTTTACAGGTGACTCTGCCGCTAAGGCGGTCTACAAGAATTTCTTCAGGCACAGTGATGTACAGTACTTTATTAATTTTTGCGTCGAAATCTGTAAGCATCGCCGCAAGCGCTTTAGCCTGCTCTACTGTTCTTGGAAACCCGTCCAACAGCACGCCTTTTTTACAATCTTCCTTGAGCAATCTATTTCTAACCATTTCGATCGTAATGGCGTCTGGAACCAGGGCACCACTCTCTATGAACTGCTTCGCCTGAATCCCGAGTGGCGTACTGGCTTTGATGTTCTCCCTGAAAAGATCTCCTGAGGAAACATGAGCCAGGTTGAAATTCTTCGAAACAATTTCAGCCTGTGTTCCCTTTCCTGCTCCAGGAGGTCCAAGAAGAATGATAAACAATGGCATTGCGTATCTCTTATTTGATCAACTTATCATCATATCCATGCAGCTTGAGTTCAGTCTCAATGATCGTAAACGTATCACGCACGACACCGACAACGATCAGTAAACCAGCCGCTGAGACAAGGAACGCACCACCGGATGAGCTGTTGGGGGCGACCGCTTTGAAAATGAGCTGCAGAAGGAATGGCAGAACAGCTACAAAACCGAGGAAGAAAGCCCCTGGGAATGTGATGCGTTGTTGAATCTTGTGCAGGTACCGTTGTGTCGGGGGACCCTGTGTTACGCCTTGCACCTGCGCGCCTTGTCGTTTTAAATTCTCGCCATAATCCTGCTGCGTAAATAAGACATCCGTGTAAAAATAGGTAAAGCCCACGACCATCAAAAAGTACAGAACAGGATAAATGGCATTCCCGGCACTGAAGGTGTCATAGAACCATTGGGCGACCTTTGCGCTTCCATCCGGTTTCAAAAAGAAACTGGCAATAATGGACGGGAAGGTGAGCAGCGACTGTGCAAAAATCAGAGGGATCATGCCAGCCATGTTCACCATTAATGGCAAATTGCTGGAAACAGGCATGGACATACGGTTGCCAATCCTTCGTCCGGGGAACAATACTTTTACATTTCTTCTACCCTGCTGCACAAACACGATCGCAAAGATCACCAGCACCAAAATGATGAGAACCGTAATCAACTGCCACCAGCCATTCACCTTGTCCTGCAGCATGGAAGCCAGGTTGCTCGGCATTTTGGAAATAATTCCGGAGAAAATGATCAGCGACAAGCCCTGGTTCGGAATGCCGTACTCTGAGATCAGCTGCCCGATCCAAATGGCGAACATCGTACCCGCCATCATGCAAATGATGGTGGTCAGGGTCGGCAGAAATGTGTCTCCAGACAGGCCAAAATTCGGGACAATCACAAGTCCTGTTTGCTCTTTGATGTTTGCAGCCATGGAGTTGAAAATATTGATCTGCCCAATCGCGGAAAGCGCAGCCATAGGAATGGTCAGGATCACGGTCCATTTTTCCATCCACTTCTGCCCTTCTTTGGGATTATCTTTCATCTTTCTCTCAAGCGCGGGAATGATAGGGGTTAAAAGTTGGAGGATGATTTGGGCGGTAATATATGGATAGACACCCATTGCCAGGATAGAAAAATTGGAGATCGTACCTCCAGAAAGCATGTCAAGCAACCCCAGGATACTCATCCCCTGAGATGTCTGCGAAGCCATCAGGGTTGTCATCGCCTCACGGGAAACACCCGGAACGGGAACATTGGCGACGACCCGATAGATGACAAGGAAAAGCACCGTAAAAAGTATCTTGTTACGGATGTCTTCTGATTTCCATAAATATCGCCAGGCTGAGCGCTTCATATTTGAGGCTCCTTATTTCTTTTCTACTTTAACAATCAACTCAACTTTTCCGCCTGCAGCTTCAATCTTTTGCTGAGCAGATGTACTGATGCGGTGAACCTTGATAGTCAAAGCATTTTTGATGTCCCCTTTACCGAGGACCACAACTGGCTGCAGCGGATGGGACAGGAAACCTTTTTCTGCCAGCAGCTCCGGCGTGATCACGGTGTTCGCTTTGAACTTGGACAGCTGTTCGAGATTGATTTCGTTGTAGCGGGTCCGGTGAGGAGGGGTAAAACCTTCGCCGCGAATGAACGGCAGTCTTCTGAAGAAAGGAAGGTTTCCTCCCTGGCGGTATAATCGTCCGGCATTACCAGACCTGGAATTTTGACCCTTGGTTCCCCGCCCAGCTGTTTTTCCCTGGCCTGCGGAAATACCGCGTCCAACACGTTTTCGGTCTTTCTTGGCGCCTTCATTAGGGCGCAGATCATTTAGTTTCATATCGCTATTCCTGATCTTCAACCCGCACAAGGTTAGCAACTTTCGCAAGCATTCCTCGCAATGCAGGGTTATCTACTTTTTCAATCGTTTGATTTAATCGATGAAAGCCCAAAGCCCGGATTGTTCCTTTGTGAACTTTTGAGTAACCGATCATGCTCTTGAAGTAAGTGATTCTTATTGTTTTTGCAGATGTTTTTTTAGCCATTCTTCCTCCGTTCCCAATATGGAAGAAGATCCTTTACCGGTTTTCCGCGCTTGGCAGCTTCGCTTTCAGGTGACTTTAATTGGTCGAGAGCCGCAAAAGTCGCCTTCACAACGTTGAGCATATTGGCTGAGCCCAGGGATTTTGTCAGGATATCTCGTATGCCAACAGCTTCCAACACAGCGCGCACGCCACCTGCAGCAATAACACCGGTTCCTTCTGAAGCGGGCTTTAATAGAACAACTGCTCCAGCGACCTTGCCAACCACTTCATGCGGGATGGTTGTTCCAGAGATGATTACACGGCGCATGTTGTTGTGTGCCCGATCCGTTGCCTTCTTCATGGCATCAGGCACAGCGTTTGCTTTTCCAATTCCGATGCCAACTTTCCCCTTGTTATCACCAGTAACAATGGTGACCCGGAATTGAAAACGGCGTCCACCTTTTACCACTTTCGCCACGCGAGCGATTTCAATCACTCGTTCATCGAATTGAGGTTCTAAAGGTTGATAATCCGTATTTTCCATATTTTCTTTACCTCGATTTCCTAATAGTGGCGCTTTAGAATTCCAAACCTGCTGCTCGGGCTGCCTCAGCCAGCGCTTTCACCCGTCCAATGTATTGGTATCCACCACGATCAAACACAACCGTTTTCACGCCCACCTTCAGCGCGCGTTCAGCAACCAGTTTCCCAACTTCCTTCGCCTGTTCGAGCTTTTTCAGCTTCAAGAGTTTTTTGCGCAGCTCACTGTCTACGCTTGACGCAGAGGCAAGTGTTATGCCTTTTTCGTCATCAATTACCTGCGCGTATATCTCCGCGGTGCTCCGAAAAACGTTCAAGCGTGGTCTGGCAGGAGTGCCGTGCACATATTTCCGCACGCGCTGATGCCGATGTTCTCTTGCTTCACTTCTGTTATATTTCGCCATGTTTCACGTCCTTAGGCTGCCTTTGTCTTTGCAGATTTACCAGGTTTGCGGCGAATTCTTTCGCCCAAATAATGGATGCCTTTTCCTTTATATGGTTCAGGCGGTCTGATCTTGCGAATGTCGGCAGCAACCTGGCCAACATTTTCAATATTGGATCCCATTACCTTGATCTGCCGGGTTTTCGTGTCCACTTCGTACGTGACTCCCAACTTTGGTTCAACCGTGACGGGGTGAGAAAATCCCAGATACAGGACAAGGTTGCTGCCATCCATCTCGGCGCGATACCCAACCCCATCGATTTCCAGTGTTTTCACAAAACCCTCATGAACACCGGTGACCATATTCATCAGCACGGCACGTGTCGTGCCATGCAGGGCTCGTTCATTCGGCATATCGCTGTTTCGTTTTATTTCAATACGATCCCCATCCTGCGAGATGTTAATCAATGAAGAAAAGCTGCGTTGAAGTTCGCCTTTTGGACCTTTGACAGAAACTTCTGAGCCATTGATCTTTACCTCGACACCGGGTGGAACAACTATAGGTAAACGACCTATTCGAGACACTTCTAATTACCTCCTAAATTCCACCGGCTACCATACTTTACAAAGTATCTCTCCGCCAACTCCAAGCTGGCGGGCGCGGCTACCAGTCATAACACCTTTCGGTGTCGAAAGGATGGAAATACCCATACCTGAAAGCACCCATGGAATATCCATTTTTTGCGTGTAGACTCTTCGGCCTGGGTGGCTGACGCGAACCAAATTGGTGATCACAGATTGTTTCTCACGTCTTTCGCCTACATATTTCAACTTAATGCGCAATGTGTGCTGATGGGGTTTCTCTCCATCGACGATTTCAAAGCTTTCAATGAATCCTTCTTCTTTTAGAATTCGTGCAATTTCAGCTTTGATTTTTGAACTCGGCATCGCAACTGTGGCTTGATTGATCCGAAAACCATTCCGGATGCGGTTCAACATATCAGCAATAGGATCATTTACAACGCTCATGTCCATTCCTCCGGTCTGGCGTTACCAGGATGCCTTAGTGACGCCGGGAATTACGCCTTCCAGCGCTAGTTCGCGAAAGCAAATACGGCACAGGCCAAAGCGACGCATGTAACCTCTGGGCCTTCCGCATCGTCTGCATCGATTGCGAACACGAATTGGAGAATTTCTCCGCATTTCACGATATTTCATACACTTTTGTGCCATACTTATACCTTCCTGAAGGGCATACCAAGCTTTTGTAGTAAAGCGGTTGCCTGATCATCCGATGTTGCACTTGTAACGATAGTGATTTCTAATCCACGGACCTTATCCACTTTGTCGTACTCGATCTCGGGAAAGATTATTTGTTCGCGCAAACCCAATGTATAGTTACCTCGCCCATCAAAAGATTCCGGAGATACGCCCCGAAAATCACGCACGCGGGGCAGCACGATGTTCATCAGTCGATCAAGGAAATCCCACATCCGCTCTCCGCGAAGTGTGACCATCGCTCCAATTGATCTGCCTTCTCGCAATTTGAAATTCGCGATGCTCTTTCTGGCTTTCGTGATGACAGGCTTTTGGCCGGTGATCGTCTGCAGGTCTTCGACAGCCGCATCAAGGGCTTTTGGATTATCCAATGCTTCGCCAAGTCCAATGTTGATCACTACTTTTTCTATCCGTGGGACCTGGTTGACATTCTTGATTTCCAATTCTTTCATCAATGCCGGAATTATTTCTTTGTGGTAATGTTCTCTCAAGTAATTCATTTTTCATTCACTCCAAGGGTTAGGCGTCCAGCACTGCTTTACAAGATTTGCAGATCCTATGCACTTTTTCACCCTCACGGCTGATTCCAACACGAGTAGGTTTGTTGCATTTTTTACAAACAAGCATGACATTCGAGATGGAAATCGGCGCTTCAAATTTCAGAATCCCAGGATTGATCGTGCGTCCTTTTGCCTGTGTTTGTTTTTGATGCTTGCTTCGTAAATTGATGCCCTGAACAACTATGCGTCGTTCTCCAGGGACAACACGAATTACCTCACCGCGTTTTCCCTTATCGTCTTTGCGTCCGCTGATCACCTCAACTGTGTCGCCTTTGCGAATTTTTACTTCCATTCTGTCACTCCTGCATATCCCAATTTCAAATCACTTCAGGTGCCAGCGAAACGATCTTACTGAAACCCTTCTCGCGCAATTCGCGCGCAACGGGGCCAAAAATGCGCGTTCCTTTTGGATTCTCTCCATCCGTGTCCAAAAGAACGGCTGCGTTATCGTCAAACCTGATAGTTGAACCATCTTCACGTCGCCATTCCTTTGAGCACCTCACGATGACCGCTTTCACAATTTCACTTTTCTTCACGGCGCCCTGAGGGGCAGCTGATTTGACCGTCGCAACAACTTTGTCACCAACATATCCGTAGCGCTGTTTGGAGCCACCCATGACATGAATCACTAAAACTTCCCTGGCACCGCTGTTGTCAGCAACCTTTAATATGCTTTCCTGCTGGATCATGATTCCACTTCCTCATCTATCTGCAGGATTTTTCCGTCCCTTTTCAAGATCGCCTCCACCACCCATCGTTTATCTCTGGACAAAGGACGGCTTTCAACGATCCGCACCTCATCGCCCATTTGGCAACCCAGCTCATCATGGGCTTTTACCCTTTTATCAGTGTGGATGACTTTTCCATACAATGGATGCCGAAATGTCTTGGATATTTCCACGGAAACTGTCTTGGTCATTTTGTTGCTGGTTACAGTTCCAGTTATTCGTCTACGGTTATTCATTTTGCACCTTCCCGCTCAATACCTAATTCGCGTTCGCGAAGGATTGTCTCGTATGTCGCTATTTGTCTTCGAATCGCTGATAATCGGCTGGTATCGGTTTGTTGACCGGTTTCGATTTGAAACCGCAGGTTCATCAATTCCTGCCGGGCATCTTGCGCTTTCGCTTTAAGATCATCAGTGGTTAATTGTCGGATTTCCTTAATCTTCATGCCGCTCTCCTGCCAATAACTCATGCCGCGCAATGACTTTCGTTCGAATCCCAAATTTGTAAGAAGCCTGTTTCAATGCTGCCATAGCGGCATCCTGATCCAACCCAGAGACTTCGAACATGATCCTTCCTGGACGAACGACGGCAACATAATACTCCACTGGCCCTTTCCCTTTACCCATGCGGGTTTCAGGAGCCCGATGCGTGTAAGGTTTATCCGGAAAGATCCTGATCCAGACTTTTCCATGGCGCTTCATGGAATGAACGATCGTTCTTCGAGCAGCCTCTATCTGTCGTGCGGTAATCCATCCAGGTTCAAGGGCTTGCAGTCCGTAATCGCCAAAGGATATCTCTGCGCCTCGATACGCTTTACCTGTCATCCGACCGCGGATCTGCTTACGCCATTTAACTCTTTTCGGCATTAACATCGTAACTACCTCATTTCCTCAATTGAGCCATGCTCAACTTTTATTCACTTACGTACACGCCTTCAGTGGCTTCAGATTTTTCTTCAACTCCAGGCATCTTTTCACCCAGGTAGACCCACACCTTCACGCCAATTCGCCCATAAGTCGTCAGAGCTTCGGCGCGGGCAAAATCGATCAACGCGCGCAATGTTTGAGAAGGGACTCGACCTTCACGAACTTTGACCTCGCGAGCCATTTCAGCCCCGCTCAACCGTCCGGATACCTCAATTTTGATCCCCTGGGCACCCTGCCGCATGGCTTGCTGCAGAGCTCTTTTCATGGCTCGTCGATAACTGATGCGTCGTTCGATCTGCTCAGCGATATTCTTTGCAACAAGGTAAGCATCGCAATCGGGGGATTTGATTTCTTTGATCTCCAGATCGATCTTCCTTTTTGCGTCATCGTTCAATTTTTCCAGTGCCTGCCGGATCTCCTTAACAGAATCTCCCTTGCGGCCGATCAGGATACCGGGTTTGGCTGTCTGCACTGTGACTTTCACTTTTCCCGGGAATCTTTCAATATCAATCTTGGAAACACCGGCTTTTGATGCTTTTTGATGAATGAGATCACGGATGGCGAAATCTTGATGCAGCTGATCCCGGTATTCAGCTCGTTCTGCGTACCATCTTCCACCCCATGGCTGGATAATCCCTAAGCGAAACCCTATTGGATGAACTTTACGACCCATAAATTGCTCCTGGTAATTCCATTAACTTGGATCACCAAATTGGTGACCGATTACTCTTTCTCCCGTAACACGATGGTTACGTGAGAACTACGACGCAGCAGTGGTTTAAAACGCCCACGGGCTCCAAATCTGCGCCATTTTCTTGTCGGCGCCTCATCCGCCATGATTGAATGGACATACAGGTCCTCCCGGCTAGCACCAAAGTTCTCTTCGGCATTCGCGATGGCGGAATCCAATAATTTTCCTACATGATAGGCGGCTTCTTTGTTGGCAAATTTTAAAACCTGAACGGCTTCGATTGCGTTTTTTCCGCGTATCATGTCTACGACAAGGCGAACCTTCTGGGCAGACATGCCACAGTTCTTTAAGTATGCTCGAAAATCGGTGGCCATAGTTTATTGCACCTTTGCAGCAGTAGCTTTTTCAGACAGGTGGCCGCGAAAATGCCGTGTTGGGGCAAACTCACCGAGACGGTGTCCCACCATGTTTTCAGTTATGTAGATCGGGACATGGCGATGTCCATCATGCACCGCAACGGTGTGGCCCACCATCTGAGGAAAGATTGTGCTATCCCGACTCCAAGTCCGAATAACTTTCTTTTCGCTTTTCGCATTCATGCTTTCAATGCGTTTTAGCAGCTTGGGGTCGATATAGGGTCCTTTTTTAAGCGATCGTGACATAGGTTAGTCCTTTTTAATTAAGCCTTACGCCTGCGAACAATATACTTGTTCGTGTTCTTGTTCCGGCGTGTTTTATACCCACGTGTAGGTTTACCCCATGGGCTTTTCGGTCCAGGCATACCCGCGGGCTGGCGGCCTTCACCGCCGCCGTGCGGATGGTCCCGAGGGCTCATTGCAGTTCCACGCACGGTGGGGCGAATTCCCATGTGAATTTTCCGCCCGGCTTTGCCAAGCTTGATATTCCCGTGATCGACATTGCCTATCTGACCAATCGTTGCCATGCAAGCCTGGCGAATCAGACGGACCTCGCCTGAGGGCAGCCGCAACTGAGCGTAATCGCCCTCTTTCGCCAGCAGTTGCGCTGAACCACCTGCGCTGCGCACGATTTGACCGCCTTTTCCCTCGACAAGCTCGATATTGTGAATGAGCGTACCCACAGGAATATTGGCGATCGGGAGGCAATTTCCCGGGCGAATTTCCGCGTTCTTGGATGTGAGAATACTATCGCCAACCTTAATGCCGTTTGGGGCGACAATATAGCGTTTCTCTCCATCAGCGTAGGACAGAAGCGCGAGGCGGGCTGTCCGGTTGGGATCATATTCGATGGCCGCGACCTTGGCTGGAATATCCACTTTGTCACGCCGAAAGTCAACGATGCGGATGTACTGCCTGTTACCAGCACCCCGGTGACGAACAGTGACTTTACCCTGGTTGTTTCTTCCGCCTTTCTCACGGCGAATGATCGTCAACGACTTTTCAGGTTTCTTCTTGGTAATTTCATCGAATGTATAGCCAGTGCGGCTGCGCATTCCAGGAGTAGTTGGTTTGTATGCTTTAATTGCCATTATTCAACCCCTTCAAAAATCGGGATTCGGTCTTCTTTTGCCAGCGTGACAATAGCTTTTTTGAAAGGACTGGTACGGATATCCAGCCTGCGATTTTTTGCACGACGTGTCCGTTTGCCTGGAACGACAACGACATTGACACGTTTCACGGTCACTTTAAAAGCCGTTTCAACAGCTTCCTTGATGGCAGTTTTCGTTACGTCGTTTGCGACTTCAAAAACATACTGGTGTAATTTTGTCGCCAGGTAATTTGATTTTTCAGTCACTATAGGGCGGCGGAGAATAGAAAAGCGATCGATCATGATTTCTCCTATCCCAAGACTTTCGTGATAGATTCAAGCGCTGATAAAGGCATGATGATTTTGTTGAAGATCATCAAATCACGGATGTTGAGGTAACTGGCAACCAGCACCTTTGCATCGGGAAGATTGTTCGATGCTCTGATCACTGATTCTGTGCTTTCATTCTTTTCGGGAATTAAGACAAGTTTCGTATCTTTCCCGGCCAGTTTTTCCAGCGCTTTCGCCATTAAACCAGTCTTGGGTTCTTTGATTTTTAACTCATCCAGCAATACGATGCAAGCTTCCTGGGCTTTCGCGCTCAGAGCGGATCTTAGTGCCGCACGCCGCATCTTTATGGGCATTGCGTGGGTATACAGGTGAGGGTGTGGTGTGTGGATCTTTCCACCACCCTTCCAGTTAGGCGCTCTCGTGGAACCCTGCCGAGCGCGACCGGTGCCTTTTTGCTTCCAGGGTTTTTTCCCGCCGCCAGCTACCTCGCTGCGGGTTTTGGTATCATGCGTACCAAGTCGAGCGTTTGCCATCTGGCGCTGAAACGCCTGGTGCATAAGGTCAGAGTTGATTGGGGCTTCAAAGATCGCCGCGGGTAATTCTACCTCACTGACCTTTTTGCCTGTCATATTGAATACATCTGCTTTCATAGTACCTGAGCTCCCTTATTCCAGCGCTTACTGCTTGCGCGCTTCCTTGATGAGCAAAAGCCCATTACGTCCGCCGGGAACAGAGCCGCGAATACCTAGCAGATTGCGCTCAGCGTCAATGACTTCTATTTTAAGGTTTGAAGCAGTGACGCGGTCATTGCCCATGTGACCTGCACCGCGGGAACCTTTATAGACTCTACCCGGTGTTGTGCCCGAGCTGCGAGAGCCAGGGGCGCGATTGCGATCAGAAGTACCATGGGTTTTATTCATGCCATGGAAGTGATAGCGTTTTACAGCACCCGCAAAACCCTTCCCTTTGCTCATTCCAACAACATCAATGTGATCACCAACAGAAAATTGCGAGACATCGACTTTTTCGCCTTCTTTTACCTGAGGCTCTTTGGCGACAAATTCGCGCAATATTCTTAGTGGAGGAAGGCTGTTTCGCTTCAGATGACCTTGCTCGCCTTGCGTGATGCGTTTTGGCTTTACTTCATCAAAACCCAGCTGCACCGCGGCGTAGCCGTCACGCTCGGTAGTGCGTACTTGGGTGACATAGCAAGGCCCAGCTTCAACGAGGGTCACAGGAACTGCCGCTCCTGCCTCATCGAAAATCTGGGTCATGCCGATTTTCTTACCTATCAGCCCTTTGAACATCTCGATTTTTCTCCTTGTTCATATTCTCCGAAGACTGTCAGACTGGGCGTGCCTGCATCATCTTCTGGATCGGTGTAGTCAGACCGCTGGTTGCCTCACTGCGATTGGATCGTGCGCTTCCAGTGGACGCTTGCACCGCCACGTGTTTGGTTAAATCCCAAACCGCGTTATTCTACCACAATATTCTGTTTTGACTAGGGTTGTCGGACAAAGATGAGAATCTATCTCTGCCTGATATAGACCCTATATTTTGATTTCGATATCGACACCGGCGGGTAAATTCAACCGCATCAGCATATCAATCGTTTTTGAATCGGGATCCAACACATCGATCAATCGATTGTGAGTTCGGATCTCGAAATGCTCTTGAGAATCCTTGTCAATGAAAGACGAGCGATTCACTGTAAATTTCTCGATCCGGGTGGGTAACGGAACGGGGCCTAACACTTTCGCGCCGCTGCGTTCCGCCGTCTCAACAATTCTTTTTGCGGATTGGTCGAGAATACGGTGATCGTATGCTTTTAGTCGAATTCGAATCTTTTGTTTTGCCATGTTTCTCCACTAAAAAATTTAATCCAGGATCTTGGTGATGTTGCCAGCACCAACTGTCAAACCACCTTCACGGA
>CAZCHK010000048.1:0-17338 GCA_964498605.1 uncultured Anaerolineaceae bacterium
GACCACGTTGAAACCTCCCTGCCAGAAAGCGCTGGTGGAAATATCCACACCGGCGTCGCGGAGCATGGCGACCGGCGCCTGCGATCCACCAGTGGACAGGATCTTGATGAACTTGGGCTTGAAGGACTCGCCCTCTTCCTTGTACTGCTTATACAGTGAGAGCACCAGCAGCTGCCCAAAGGCGTAGGCGTAGACATAGAACGGTACGTTGTAAATGTGCGGGATGGATACCCATTCCCACTTGAACTCATCGCTCAGATCCACCGCTTTGCCGAACTGCGAGCGCAGATTGTCCAGGTACGCGGCTGACATCTCGTCCACCTGGGCACCGTCGATGACCATCTGATGCGCCTTGCGCTCAAACAGCGCGAAGAAGGACTGGCGCTGGATGGTGGCATAAGCATCGTCCACCTGACGGAAGAGGATATCACGCTTGACGGACTCGTCGCTTTCCTCGCGCAGCAGCTTGTCCACCAGCATCATCTCACCAAATGTGGAAGCGGTCTCTGCCAGCGGAAGGCAGGCGTGCTGGGTGTACAGGCTGTGATGGCTCGCCATCATGGCGTGGATGCCGTGTCCCAGCTCGTGGGCCATGGTCGCCACGTCATCGGCTTTTCCCTGGTAGTTGAGCAGCACCCAGGGGGTCAGATCGGGGGTGATGGTGGCGCAGAATGCCCCGCCCTGTTTGCCTTTGCGTACCTCGGCATCCAGATGCTTCTCCTTGAACACACGCTCCGCCATCTCAGCAAAGCGGGGATCAAATTCACTGAAGGCTTCAAAGACCATACCGGCGGCCTCACTGAACCCGTACTTCTTTTCGGATTTAACCACGGGGGCATAGATGTCGTAGCGGCGCAGCCTGGGGACTTTGATCCATCTGGCTTTGAGCGTGAAAAAGCGCTGGAAGACACCGGCGTTCTCTTCCGCCACGTCCAGCAGCGTGTTCACCACCGCATCGGGGATGTCATTGATCAAATTACGGGCGGAGATGGGGCTTGCGAATCTGCGCATGCCCACCTGTTCGTTGCGCCAGTCGCGCACAATGGTCTGGTACATCTGTCCGAGGATGGGTCCGTCATTTCCGTAGACGCGATACAGCTCCTGGTAAGCCCGCGCGCGCAGGTCGGGGTCGGTCGTGCGCACCAGTGCCATCAGCTCGCCACGAGTCAGCTCCCTGGTTTCGCCTTCCACTTCCACCTTGAAGGTGTAACGGTTGGTCATGGAGGTGTAGAGATTGTTGAGCGCCCCCACCCCGGTGACATTCTTAGTGTTGACGACCTTTTCTTCAGCCTCGGAAAGTGTGTGGGGTTTGAACTGGCGCATAACCTGCAACCAGTAGGTGTAATCCCCGGCATCCTTGAGCAGGCGGTCAGCTTCCTTTTCCGGGAGAGCTTTCCACCACAAGTTGAAGAAAATGGTGCGGTTGTTCATGCCGGCCAGGAAATCCTCCACACGCGCGTTCAGCGCCTGGGCAGCCTGGTCCTGGGTGCTTTCGGAGAACCACAGGCTGGCGAAGCCATACAGGCGGTAACCCAGCCTCTCGGTGGCTTCGAGCTTCCTGATGATGTTCAGAAAATCCGCACTGCTGATCGCATCGGTCAGTTTTTCGCGCAGTTTTTCGAATTCTGCCACCTCGCTTTCAATCTGCTTGAAGGCGGCGTCCAGCTTGGCTGGTTTGTCTTTGGGGAATAAATCCTCAAGACTCCAGCGGGATTGTTGGTAATTGGGTTCGGGCATTATTCTTCTCCTGGTTGATCTGCGTACCAGATAATTATAGTGCAATAGAATTAAACGAGGGTGAGGTAGCTTGCTGGAAAGGTTACGCCGAGGCGCCGGAGTAGTTCCTGACGCCCAGCTTCCACACCACTCGCGCCAGTACCACCAGCAGAACGGTCACACCCAGCGCACCCAGCAGTGTCCAGGGGGTCAGCCGGCCGGTCAGGGCTTCGGCCGGGACAGTAACGGCGAACGCCACCGGCACCAGGAAGGTCAGACCGTAGCGCAACCAGCCGGGGTAAATCCCCACCGGCCAGCGCCCGGCGGCGTACAATCCCTCGAACAGGTTGACAATCTGATCCACGCGCACGATCCAGAACGCCAGAGCGGTGATCATCAGCCAGAAGCAGTAGATCATCACCCCGCCCATCAGCAGCGCCGCCACGAATGCCAGCGCCGACAGCACTCCAATTGTCTCGTTCATTTCAACAACCGCGAAGACCAGCACCCCCAGCCCGGTCAGCACGTCCACAAGCGACCACAGTCGGAATTCGCGGATGCTGGTGAAGACCTGCGCGTCCACAGGCTTGGTCAGGGCGTAGTCCAGGGTGCCCTCGCGGATCTCGTCCATCAGCCGCCCCATGTTGGGCTGGATGCCGCTGCGGATGATGCCGCCCATGAGGATGTGCACCCCCATCACCGCCAGCAGCTCGGGTCGCGACCAGCCTCCCAGGTCGCTGGTTTGCGCGAACACCAGCCACAGTCCGATCAGCCCGGTGGCAAGCGCGATGAGCGACTGCAGCAACTGAATGAAGAAATTGGCCCGGTACTGTGTTTCGTTGGCTACGGCAATACGCAAAAAGGAGAAGGCAAGCCTGGAAAGTCTCATGGCCAATCGCTCAGCTTCCTACCGCAGAATACTGCTTGATGCCAAAATGCCACACCACCCGCGCCAGCGCCCAGCTCACCACGAACCACAGGCACTGGATGCCCAACCCGCTCAGAAGTTCCACAGGCGTGGGTGAACCGGTGAGAGCGTTGATGGGAAAGTAGAAGGTCCACTGGAAGGGCAGCCACACCGCCACGCGCTGCACCCATTCGGGCATGAGCGTCATGGGCACCAGTCGCCCGGATAGGATCAGCTCGAGGGCAAAGTAGGTCTCGTAGATGGCTCCCACCCGCGTCGTCCAGAAGGAGATCATCCCCAAAAGCGACAGGAACATGGTGCGGATCAGGAAGGCAAGCCAGATCGAAAAGAAGAAAACTACCCCCTGGTACCAGGTCGGGTGCAGCTCCGGCTTGAAGGCGAGCACCAGCAGCAGCGCGATGGGCAGCCACAGAACGATCATGACGATCTTCATCCCCGCGAAGTAAGCCACGTCCCCGTTAAGCGGATGCAGAGGCCGAATCAGCTCCATGGACAGGCGCCCGCGCTGGATGCGCCATTCCCAGCCGTAAGGGGTGAAGGCGATGTTCATGTTGCGCACCAGCGTCCACACGATGTAATAGGCGGCAAATCCCCCGGCGGTGTAACCCGCCACAACGCCTCCCTGCTGCTCTGCGATGCTGGACCACACCACCAGGTAGATGACCGGTTCGGCAATCATGCCGATCATGTAGAAATAGGAAGCAACCTGGTACTGGAACTCTTCCAAAATGGCTACCCTGAAGGTCGCCAGATAGTAGCGCAGCATGTGCTTCATGCCGCGTCCCCCTGAGCGCTTTTCTGGTTGAAGACCTTTTCGATGATGTCCTCGATGGGAGGGTCTTCCACACTCAGATCATTCACCTGTAGCTCAGATAGCAACCGCGCGGTCACTCGGGCGGTATCGGCCTTGCGCACACGCAGCGTGGTGCGTCCGCCGTCGCGGGAAAGCACCTCCCCGTACGCGGCGAGATCTTTCTGAGTGTCATCAAGCGCCACGCTGATGGTCTTGAAGGCTGAAAAGCGCTCCACCAACCCGCCCAATCCGCCATCGTACAGCAGCCTGCCGTTGTGGATGACGATGATGCGCCTGCACAGCGCCTCCACATCTGCCATGTAATGGCTGGTGAGCAGCACGGTGGCATTGTAACGCCGGTTGTATTCGGCGACAAAGGTGCGGATTCGCCGCTGCATGGTCACGTCCAGCCCGATGGTGGGTTCGTCCAGGAAGAGCACCCTGGGGCGGTGCAGCAGGGCGTTGGCGATCTCCACCTTCATGCGCTCGCCAAGAGACAGGTTACGCACGGGTTTCTTGACCAGATCCTTCAGATCGAGCAACTCAACAAATTCATCCCGGGTGTTCTTGAATTCATCACTTTGAAGGTTGTAGATGGCCTTGGTCAGCTCAAAGGAATCCAGCACCGGCAGGTCCCACGAAAGCTGGTTACGGTTGCCCATCACAAGGGTGATCTGGCGCAGGTAATCGTGCTGACGGCGGTTGGGCTCGTGGCCCAGCACACTGGCCACCCCGGATGTTGGATGGAGCAGCCCGGAGAGCATCTTGAGCGTGGTGGTCTTCCCCGCGCCATTGGGTCCCAAAAAACCGACCACTTCACCGGGCTGGATAGTGAAGGAGATGCCGTCTACCGCTTTAACTGTCCTGTAGACACGCTTGACGAGGCTCTTGAGTGCGGCTTTCAGCCCGGGGTCGCGCGTGGGCACTCTGTAGTGCTTGGCAAGATCAACAACCTGGATGATGTGCGTTTCAGCAGTCATATCATAACCTGTCAGGATGGAATGCAAGAATTATACTCCTGGCATATTTATCCGTATGACCAGAGCTTTTTTTATGAACGAAAATGCTGTTTTCATCCACAAGTAAACCTCGGATCGAATCCGTCTCCATTGCCCGAAATAGTTGAAAACCGCCATATTCGCTGTATGATGGGAATAATCATGAGGAGGAATATGATCACAAAACCTGAATCGTCACAGATTTCACCAAACTTATCCTCCAGGCAGTGGGTGCGCTTGATCCTGGTCTACCTGTTCATGCCCCTGTTGCTTATTCTGTGCGGAGGAGATATCAAATGGTGGCAGGCCTGGGTCTATTCGGCTCTGGTCATTCTCGCTGGTGTGGGCGGTCGCATCTGGGCGGAAAAACGCCACCCCGGATTGATGGCAGAGCGCGTTAAATCAAAGAGATCTGTAAATATCAAACCTTGGGATAAAATTTTAGCACCCCTGGTCGCGGTTAGCGTTTCTTACCCGCTGTATATCGTTGCCGGGTTGGACCACCGCTTTGGCTGGACAAAGGCGTTTCCGGTCTGGCTGAACATCCTCGGGCTGGCGCTGGTGGCACTCGGATATGCCTTTGGCACCTGGGCAATCGCCGAGAACGCGTTCTTTTCCGGCGTTGTGCGCATTCAAAATGACCGCGGACACCAGGTTTGCGATACGGGGCCTTACAAGATCGTGCGCCATCCGGGATATTCCGGCAACATCGTTCCTCTGGCTGGAATCGTACTGGCGCTCAGTTCGCTTTGGACGATCATTCCAGCCGCCATCTCTTTCATCCTGATTGTTGTCCGCACTGTTCTGGAAGACCGCACCCTGCAGAAGGAACTGCCGGGTTACAGTGAGTACGCAGCCCGCGTCCGCTTCCGGTTGTTCCCGGGTATTTATTAGCTGTGCAATAAGCTGCCGCCCGCAGTGACACTCGTGCCAGGACTTACACTCAGCAGAAGTGTCGAAGTAGTTGTGTGGCGTTGGAAGAGCATCCTATCTGTCGCCATCAGCCTGCGAATAAGATCATCTGGACTGTTACACATGTCCGTACCTTGTCCTGTGTAAAAACCTTAATAAATGTTGACATGGATATGAAAATATTCTATTATTACTTTCAGTAAGTAATAAAGAGTTATGCCGGACTTCAACCCATCCTACCCCACCACCATCGCGCAGGCGGAGATGCGCAGCATCAACCGTTCGGCGGTGCTGGAATATCTGCGTCTTGCCGGCAGCGCTTCACGCACCGAAATGGCCGAACACCTGGCCATCAGCCTGCCCTCCATCGTGCGCATCAGTGACGATCTCATCCAGGCTGGGCTTGTCCAACCCAACGGCGAAAAACAGCCCAGCCGCGGACGCGGTCGCGACATGCTGGAGCTCAACACCTCCGGGAACCTGGTCATCACCATCGATCTGGGCGGCAGTCACATCAGCGGCGCGCTGGTGAACCTGGGCGGTAGGATCCTTCATTCTTATCATGACAACAAGGTGTGGAGCAGCGGCGAGAAGAACTTCCAGGTGCTGGCTGATTTTCTACTGTCGATCATCGCCCAGTCGAAACAGGCCCAGGGACGCCTGCTGGGCATCGCCATCGGCGTGCCGGGCATCCTGGAAAGCTGCAGCGGTACGGTTAAACTGGCTCCCGGGCTGGCATGGAAGGATTTTTCGCTCCTGCGACGTCTTGAGGAATTGACCACGCTGCCGGTGTACCTGGAAAACGATGTCAATCTGGCAGCGTTGGGCGAACACTGGTTCGGTGCTGGTCAGGGCGTGCGCGACATGGTCATGATCGCCATCGGCACCGGCATCGGCGCGGGCATCATTCTGGACGGCAAGCTGCACCTGGGTCACAGCGAAGCCTCCGGCGAGATCGGCTACATGCTGCCCGGCTTGGAGTTCCTCAACCACAAGTACCCAGGCTTCGGCGCGCTGGAATCAGTCGCATCAGGCAAAGGCATCGCTGAGAGGGCAAACAGAAAATACGCTGCGCTGCACCCCGGTGGCTTAAAACCTCGCCTGCAGTCGGCGGACGTGTTCACGGCGGCGCGCGAGAAGCAAGCCTGGGCCCTGGAGATCGTCAATACGACCATCGACTACCTGAGCCTGGCTCTGGCCAACGTGATCGTGTGCTTCGACCCCGAGCTGGTGGTGCTGGGGGGCGGCATCGCCGGTTCGTCCGGCATGCTCATCGAGCCGATCAGGAAACGGCTGAGCGGCGTCATCCCGCGGTTACCGCGCATCGAGGAAAGCAGCATCAACAGCCACGCGGTTCTTCTGGGGGGTGTTGTGCGCGTGTTCCAGAAATATACAGATTACGCCGCGGTGCACAATGGCTGAATCGGATGCCACTGAAGTGGAGAGATTCGCATGAACCTTGAACAATTTCAAGATATCCCCGTCACCGACTGCCACATCCACTACCCGCACATCAACCAGGCTCAAAACCTGCTGAAGATCTGCGACGAGCTAAAGATCGACCTCTTCAACATCGTCTGCTCGCCGCATCAGCAGCGCCTGAGCCTGGTTCCCGACGCACTGCACCTCAAAGCGCTTGCTCCAAATCGCGTGTTCATCTTTGGCGGACTGGATGTCTCGGCTTATTTCCGCGCACCGCGTCAAGTTGGCAGCCTTTTCGCTGAATGGATGGACCTGCTGGCGGAGGTTGGCTGCGACGGCATCAAGATGATCGAAGGCAAGCCTGACATGCGCCGGATGCTGCCCATCCCACCCTTTGACAGCGACGCCTTCGCCCCCTACTGGGAGAAAATGGCCCGTACCCAGACCCCCCTGCTGTTCCACGTGAACGACCCTGAGGAGTTCTGGGACGCCGGGCGCATCCCCCCCTGGGCAAAGGAGCGCGGCTGGTACTACGGGGGCGGTGGTTACATCAACAACGAAGCCCAGTACAGCGAGATCTTCAACGTGCTGGCGCGCAATCCCGACCTGAAGGTCGTCTTCGCCCATTTCTTTTTCCTTTCCGCCCAGCTGCCGCGCCTGGCGGAGCTCCTGGACAGGTACCCCAATGTGCACATCGACCTGACGCCCGGCATAGAGATGTACCGCAACTTCTCAGAGAATATCGATAAGACGCGTGATTTTTTCTTAAAATACCAGGAGCGCATCCTGTTCGGCACGGACATCGGCGCGCGGGCGCTGCTGGCCAGCCGCACGGGCGAAATCCAGCGCAGCGAGAGCCGCGAGCGCGTGATCCTGGTGCGCAACTTCCTGGAGAATCCCGGCGAGTTCAGCCTCAACCCAGGCGGCGGATTTCTATTCGGCGATGCAGACAAACCCTTCCGCGGGCTGGACCTGCCCGCGGACGCGCTGCGCAGGATCTACCATCGGAACTTTGAGCGCGTGGTCACGCCGTCGCCGCGTCCGCTCAACCCGGGCGTGATCGTGGAGATGTGCCACCAGATCGAACGCATAATCGAGATCCAGGGGTCCAGTCAGCCCGGCGTGCCCGGTGACCCTTCTGTGATCCAAGCGGTGAGAGAGTATTTCGAGTCGGTCCGCTGACAGGCCGCACCCGTCATTTCATTACTGGAGGAGGCAAGCATGAAACACATTAAGAAGTGGCAGGAACCATTCTATGCCATCGGGGGATTCGGTCCGGGCTTTATGTACCAGCTCATCATCACCTACCTGCTGTACTACTATCGCCCGTCAGAAGCCAACCTGGCTGCCGGCATGCTGGCGCTGGCCCCGGCTGGCGGTTACGCGCTGGGCATGCTGGTGGCGCGCATCCTGGACGGCGTGGTTGACATCCCCATCGCCGGCTGGACGGACAACCTGCGCAGCAAATGGGGCCGGCGCAGGCCGCTGATGCTGCTCGGGATCATCCCGGCTGTCATCTTCTTCGTGCTGCTGTGGTTCCCGCCCGTCACCGGGGCCAACCTGGGTCCCGACGGCTCCCTGCTCAACGCCATCTACGTCGCCGTGATCAGCGTGTTCTACTTTTTCTTCCACACGCTCCTCACCGTGCCCTACCTGGCATCCCTTTCCGAGATCGTCACCGATGAAAACTCGCGCGTGCGCGTAGCGTCCTGGCAGACCGTTTTCAACACGGGCAGCTACGTGCTGGTGTACGTGGTGGTGCCGATGCTCTTCGCCAGGTTCGGCGTACGCGGCGCGGTGCTGATGCTGCTACCGGCCTTCCTGACCTTCATCGGTCCGCTGCTGGTCATCAAGGAAGAGCCTACCGACGGCTCCGCCGGCAAACCCGCCGAGAAGCCCGTTTCGCTGTGGGATTCCTTCAAACAGACGCTCACCAATAAAACTTTCCTCATCTACATCTCGTCCGTTGCCACTTTTTACTTCGGCCTGCAGTTCTTCCTGGGCGGGCTGGCGTTCATGGCGGATGACATGCTCAAGATCACGCCAACGCAGCTGGGCCTGATGAACGCGGCTGCCTTCGCGCCCGTGCCGGTGATGCTGATCCTGTTCAACCTGATCACAAAAAAATGGGGCGCAAAAGTTGCCTTCCGCACCGCGCTGCTGGTGTTCGCGGTGGGCATGCTGCTCTTCCCGCTGGGCTGGACGGTGCTGGGCCTGCCCATCCCGCCCCTGGTGGTGGGGATCATTGCCAGCGGCATCGGCAGCTTCTCCATCGGCGCGTTCTTTACCATCCCCTATGCCTTCCCCTCGCACATTGCCGCGGTGGACGCCGAGAAGACCGGCAAGGACCGCGCGGGCATGTTCTTCGCCGTGCAGGGCGTGATCAATCAGGTCATGGGCGCGCTGGCCGGTTCAGCCCTGACCCTGCTGCTCACCTGGAAAACCTACGGCGTGGTGGCCATCGGCCCGGTGGTGGCGCTCACCATGATATTGGCGTTCTTCCTCTTTGCCAAGTACCCCCTGGGGCAGCCTGCCTCAAAGCCGGTGGCGCAAAAGTAGGAAGCGTTTCTTTCCAAGCCTGAACCTGCTGTCTGCTGCGGAAGATTACCCTGGAAAAAACGCGGCGTGATGGCAGGTTCAGGGTTTGCATAAAGCCATGACCTCTCCAATGACCTCCCGCCAGCGCATGCTGGCTGCCCTCGCCTGCCAGGAGCCGGATCACGTCCCCTGCTCGTTCATGCTGTTCAAAGGTCTGCATGAGCGCAGCAGCAGCTACCTGGATTTTGTCCAGAAACAGCTGGATATGGGGCTGGACGCGTACGTGCAGCTGCCGGCGAGAGCGCCGCGGGTGGTGAACGACCATTACAACCTGCACGGGCTGCCGGTGCACCCCGATCCGCGCGTGAGCATCCGCGAGTGGAAAATATCGATAGCCGGTGAGCATCCCATTCTCGTCAAGGAATACCACACCCCGGCGGGTGTACTGCGCGCTGAAGTGAGGAAAACACCGGATTGGCGCTGGGGCGACCATGTGCCCTTCCTGGACGATTACATCGAGCCGCGCTCGCGCAAGTTCCTGGTGGAAAGCATGGCGGACCTGGAAGCGCTGCGCTATTTACTGGTGCCGCCCACACCGGAAGAGGCAGCATGCTTTCGCGAAGAAGCACAACCCTGCCTGGACCTCGCCAGTGAAAAGGGTTTGCTCGTGGCGGGCGGCTGGGGGGTAGGCGCGGATACGCTGGGCTGGCTGACCGGGCTGATGAACGGCATCCTGCTCACGCGGCGGCAGCCGGAATTGATCACGGCGCTGCTGGGAATGGTGGCGGAGTGGAACCGCGCGCGCATGCAGTTGGTGCTGGAGGCAGGCATTGACCTGTACATCAAGCGCGCCTGGTACGAGAACTGCGACTTCTGGAACCCGGCCAACTGGCGCAAATTCATTCTGCCGATCCTGCAGCGGGACGCCGCGCTGGCTCACGAGCATGGCGCAAAATTCGGCTATATCCTCACCTCCAGCGCCATGCCGCTGATCGGGATGATCATCGAGGCGGGAGTGGACGCGCTGATCGGGGTGGATCCGCGCGAGTACGACCTGGCGCGCGCGGCGGAAATGGCGCAGCACGGCAGGTTGTGCCTGTGGGGCGGCGTGAACGGACATGTGACGGTGGAACGCGGCACAGCCGAAGAGGTGGTGCGGGAAGCGAGATCCAGCCTGGAGACGATGCGGGGCAAGCCTGGCTTCGTCCTTTCACCGGTGGACAACATCAGGGAATGGGGCGGGGAGGTAGTGGCAAACGTACACGCGCTGATCAGCGCGTGGAAAAGCTCGCTGACGGATTGATAAATATCGTATTGAGGTTTCTCAATGTCACTTAAGGATGACCTCCGTAAGGACATCTCACTTACATTCATGGCCTCAGGTGAGAAATTCCAAAAACAGCCTTGATGAAATTTTCCGGTCTTTTTTGATATCATTGTATTGAATGAAATTTTTCCGTTTCTGGAGTTTCGAATGAACAAAAAATGGCTGAATTTGATCATAGTTCAGTTGCTGAGCATTTCATTGATCATCACCGTACTCGTTCCTCCTGGTAGCGTGAACGCGGCAGATGAATGGATACTCATCGGGCAGATTGGAGGCAGCACGCAGGCCGCGGCGGTTCTGGGACGTACGGTTTTTGCGGGAATCGGGCTGAAGATGAACATCGTCAGGTTTTCCGATCCGGGAAACCCGGTTTTGATAGGTTCAACACCGCCTTTTACGGATTTTGTAACAGACATCGCCGTTTTTGGTTCACGCGCCGTTGTGGCAGCCGGCCAGGCGGGGGTAAGTCAGGTGGATGTACACGACCCCACCAAACCGGAGGTCCTGGGAACCTGGAGTTCTGCAGGATTTGCCGAGTCAGTTGCCTTGCATGGCAACCTGGCTGTACTCGCGGATGGCCCATTGGGATTAAGGCTGGTAGATTTCTCGACACCTTCAGCTCCTCTTGAAGTCGGTTCTGCTTACCCTTTGAATTATGCGTTTGATGTTGCCCTGGCTGGCAGTT
The DNA here is from genome assembly GCA_964498605.1 of uncultured Anaerolineaceae bacterium. Classification (GTDB taxonomy): domain Bacteria; phylum Chloroflexota; class Anaerolineae; order Anaerolineales; family Anaerolineaceae; genus JBGQAS01. The sequence continues at coordinate 11,320 of CAZCHK010000048.1, forward strand.
ATGCTTTCATCGCTGCCGGGGATTCCGGGCTGCTGGTTGCAGATATTTCCGACCCGGCACACCCGAAAGAAGTGGGGAGCCTGGATACCCCTGGATATGCCTATGGAGTTGTGATCAAGAATACGATCGCCTATGTCGCTGATGCCTGGTCGGGTATCGAAACAGTGGATATCTCCACACCGGAAAAACCGGTTTTGCTTGACAATACTCCTTGTGATGGTTGGTCACTCTCGGTGGCGGTTGGGAAAGGTTTGCTTTACAGCGGCAACGGCGGCATGGGAGTTCAAGCCTTCGACTTAAGCAACCCAGAGTCACCAAAAGTGGCTGGAGCTTACAACGAGGGCGGATCTGCCCGCCAGGTCGCGTCAGCGGGCTCATACCTTTTTGTGGCTGACACGTTGAAGGGAATTCGCATGATTGATGCGTCAGATCCGGAAGCGCTGACGCAACAAGGAATCTACAGTGTGCTGCCCTACGCACGGCGGGCAACCCTGAACGGCAATTACTTGTATGCGGCCTCGGGAACGGATGGGGCCATGTACGTGATCAACGTGGAAGACCCGGCCAATCCTTACCAGGTGAGCAAATTTCAGGCGGACGGCAATGCCTCGGACGTGGTAATCAATGGCCAATCGGCATTTTTGACTACTTTTATGGACTCGTCCAATTACTTGATCGCGATTGATATCCAGGACCCTGCTGACCTGAAATTGCTAATGGAAGTACCATTAGGCTCCGTCACGCCCATGAACGCGGCTCCGCGTGAAGCAGCCATCCAGAATAACGCGATTTTTGTGGCGGATGAGTTCGGGCTGCGTATCTTTGACATCAGCGACCCGGCGAATATCCATCAATTTGGTCAAATTGAAACCTATTCCGGTGGAGATGTTTCTGTGGGTATCGTCGTTAATGGAGAGTATGCTTATCTGGCAGCCAGCAGCCGAGGAGTAAAGGTGATCGATGTGTCTGATCTTCAAAATCCGAAAGAAGTGAGCCACTTCGGTCAGACTGCAGGCTCACTGGCTTTGAGCAGTAGCAGCACGCTGTACATTGGTGAATATGGCAGCGGCGTACAGGTGGCCTCCCTTGGTTCAGGCGGAACGGCCTTGAGCCGGTTGGGTTCTTATCCGAGTATCGGCCAGGTTGAAGATGTAGCAATATCGGGCACAACACTCTTTGCCAACGAAGGAATAGCTGGAATCCAGGTTTTGGATGTAAGCAATCCGGCAAAAATCACCCAGACCCAGGTGCTGGAAACTCCTGGTTACGCCTGGAACTCGGAGGTGGATGGAAATTTAATGTATGAATCGGATGGAAACGGAGGACTATTGATTTTTGCCAAGGGGGGTGTCACTTCTTCCGCTTCGTCTGCGGCTGGTACTTATCGCACAACCTCAAAAACAACAAGTCTCCCTTCCAGTAACAACATACCAAATTTCCCCCCGGAGCCGCAGAAGGTTCAATCCACGGATGTCTGCACAGTAACCACTGACAGTTTTTCTGGCTCCGGCAGCCTTTTTGAATGTATCGAAAGAATCCAGGCGGGTGGAACGATCAACTTTGACACGCGAGTGTTCCCGCCAGCCCAGCCTGGCAGGATCGTTCTTCAGGGAGACCTGCCCCAATTAACGACCGGGGCAATCACGATTGATGCCAGCAACGCGGGTGTGATATTGGATGGCAACCAGATGGTTGCCTGGGGATTGGTGATTGGGTCCTCTTACAACACGGTGAAGGGATTACAGTTCACCAACTTTACAAATGGCGGTCTACAAATTGGTTTTCCAAGTTCGTACAATGTCATTGGTGGTGATCATACCATCGGGGACGGTCCCAGCGGGGAGGGAAATGTCTTTTATGGCAACTTTGTCGGGATCGGGTTAGGTTACTGCCATCATAATACCATCAAGGGGAACTTCATAGGTACCTTGGCGGGAGGCACACAGGCTGGACCTTATACCGAACAGGGAATTTCAATCGGTAATTATGCAACCGATAACTATATTGGCGGTAAAAGCGTTGGTGAGAAGAACATTATCAGCGGTAATAACCGCGGAGTGGACCTGGCTTCCAACACCTCGACGCATAACACGGTGGCGGGCAATTACATCGGCACGGATGTCACCGGGACGAAAGCGATCCCCAACTATGATTTTGCGGTCATACTGGAAGTCGGAACCCGTTTCAATACAATTGGCGGAACAACCAGCGAAGAAAGGAACATCATCAGTGGCAATAATGGATTTGGTCTGACGATTTCGGACGATGACACCACTGAGAACTCCGTGATCGGCAACTATATCGGTCTGGATGTGACCGGCACAAAAGCACTGCCCAATAAATCGGGTGTCAGCATCTATTCAGCCCAATACAACCGCATTGGCGGTACTATCCCGGGCGAGAGCAATTTGATCAGCGGCAACCTGGAAAAAGCGCTGGCAATTTACGGGATGGGGCGGCTCAACGCCGTTGTCCTGGGCAATATCATCGGTCTGGATGTAAACGGAAAATTGCTGCCGAATGGCAATGGGATCTACGCGTACGGAGGGTCACACGCATTCATAGGCGGGCTGAGTGATGGAGGAGGTAACAAAATCAATGGTGGTGATTTTGGCATCAGCTTTGAATTTCCTGCCGCTAACTTCAACTGGATGGCTGGAAACGCCATTCAAAGTCAGAACGGCATTCTGATCAACAACGGCGCTTTCCATATCTTCGCCGTGAAAAATGACGCAACGAATTCAGCTGAAGGTATCCTGGTCAATGTCGGGGATTTCAACTCTTTGCGCGGCAACCTGGGCAGCCTCTCGCTTGGACAGGACGCCAACCAGAGCCTGGCCGCACCCATCCTGAAATCGGTCACCCCATCAGCATTAAGCGGTACAGCAGCGCCTTTCGAAACAATTGACCTCTTTGTGAAAGCTGGTGAAGGGATGGCTTACCTGGGCGCGGTCACGGCGGATCCGTCCGGTAATTTTTCTTTTTTAGGCAAAATTGAAGGCAATCAAGTCATCGCTACCGCAACGGATATATATGGAAACACATCCGGCTTTTCAGATCCGTTGACGGTTAATTAATTTCTCTCAAGCTTCTTGAGCATTGACAAGAGGCTGTGGACAGAACAAGCTGACCTGCTGAAACCTGATGCATCATGAAGGTGTGAGCAGATCAGATGTGGCAGGCTGGGCGTTCCCTGAGGAAACAATAACGGATTGCCTGCAGAATGCGCAGTGTGTAATCGCCCCCCTGCGGCCTTCACGAAACGCGACAGGTTGTGTCGAGGGGGCAGAAGGTTATCACCCTTAAAGATCGTTTCGAAAGTGCCTACCCCCCGGCTCGGGCAACGGAGTTCATCGCCATAAAGGCATAAACCGGGATATCCACGATAAAGTGGATGAACCATGCCCAGCCGATACCCTCCGTCTCGAGCATGCTCTTGGCGAATATGTAGCCCAGAAAGCCGGTTTCAATTACCCAGATGATGCCCGCCGGGAAACTGTCATAGTGCAGCAAGCCGAAATACAGCGCAGTTAAAAAGAGGGCATTCTGTCTGCCGATGGCCTGGTGCACGGTGGCGAGCATGGGAACGCGGATGCCGACCTCCTCGCCGAACGCATTCAGGGCGGCAAAAAGGATGAAAAAGGGCAGCCAGGGCAGTGTTCTGAGCAGCACGGCGCCCGTGGGTGGATTGGAGAGAGTCAGAAAGAGCAGCAGTCCGGCAGTGGCGCTGATGGTGAAGACGGCGCCGAACCTGCGCCAGACTGACTCGCTCTTCATCCCCAGCCAGCGCACCGCCTGCACCCGGGCGTTCAGGTCGCCTGCTCGCAGGAAGAACTGGCGCGCGCGGTAGCCCAGCGCCAGCAGGGCGGCGATCATCACGCCGGCCAGCAGCACATTCAACAGGCGGATTCCGCCGATGCCGACCACCCAGGCCAGATCGCCGAAGCGGCTCCAGAAATTCCAGCCGTAAGATGTGGCAATCAGCAGGTGAGCCGGGGCAAGCAGCAGCAGGATCAGGAAGTACCTCCAGAGAGGCGTCAGGGGTCGCCATAACAAAGCCAGGACGATCATCACCGCCAGAAAGCCGGCTTTCATGCCCAGTAAGACGATATCGGGCACCTTGCCCTGCAGCGTCAGCAGCACCGCGTTGGGAAGATTAGAGACAAGAAGCGTGACGACCCAGGCAAACGCGACCAGCAAGGTGGCCGGTTTTTGAGCCTGGAGAGCAGGAAAAGCATTTTTCCGCATGGGGCACCTCTGTGTTGAAAATCTTAGCATTCATTTTATATCCAAGCCCAAACCTGCGTTCAGGCTCAGGTCCAGCAGGATGATTAGTCCTGCCGCGCCGGGGCAGCGCGGCCTGCACGAGACGCCTGGTTCAGATCCGCAGCAGCCCGCGGAAGCCTCTGGCACCGTAATAGGAGGACGCTCCGTTGTGATAGACAAAGACATGCCCGTAGCGCCGATCGCCGAACAGGGCTCCGCCCAGCGCGCGGATGTCCGGCGGGGTCCTGAGCCAGGAGGATGTTTTGGTGTCAAATGCGCCCAGCTCCTGCAGCTGGCGGTACTCCTGCTCCGTCAGCAGGTCGATGCCCATTTCCTCCGCCGCGCCGAGCGCGCTGGATGCCGGCTTGAATTCCTTGCGCTCCTCCAGCGCCTTCTGGTCGTAGCACACGTTGCGCCGCCCGGCCGGCGACTCGGCGCAGCAGTCGCAGAAGGTGTACTCGCCCGTGGTCGGGTTGAACATGATCGCATCCGGTTCGCCGCCGGTTCGCTCCATTTCGCTGAGGGACCAAGCCTTACCCGGGTCAGCCTCCAGCCTCGCCTGGATGGCGCTCCAGTCCAATCCCGGGTGCCGCTGCGGGTTCTGGACAAAGCGCTGGCGCAGCACCTGCAGCAAGGCCGTCAATTCAGCAGTGGACAGAAGATGGATGGATGAGTTTTTCGTGTTCATGGCACCATCTTATCGATTTTGAAATTGAAAATCAAGCCTTGGCCTTGTTTTCCTCACCCGGCCTGCCAATGAACCATTGCCAGCCGGAGGTGTTACAATATCGAAAAGAGGAGTACTGCGATGGTAGAGCATCTTGAATTTGTGAACAATTACAATGACCTCTCCACAGACCAGGGTTTTCAGTACGAGTTCACCTGCAACCGCTGCGGATCGGGGTATCGCACCAAATTCAAACCCTCGGCCACCGGCAAACTGGCCAACGTTTTGGATGGCGCCAGTTCGATCTTAGGCGGGATCTTTAACACCGCGGCGAACGTGGGGGAGAGAGTGCGCTCGGCTGGTTGGCAAAAAGCCAACGATGAGGCCTTTGCTGAGGCGGTCAAGGAGATCAAACCGTACTTCATCCAATGTCCGCGCTGCAACAACTGGGTCTGCCGTGAAAAATGCTGGAACAACAAGAAGGGATTGTGCAAGGAATGCGCCCCCGACCTGGGAGTTGAGATGGCAGCTGCCCAGGCATCCAAATCTGTTGAAGAGATCTGGGCGCACGCGGCAATGGCAGAGGAGGATAAGAAGCTGGGAACCGAATACTGGCGCGAGGGCATCCGCGCGACCTGCCCCAAGTGCGAAGCACCGCTTGCCACCAACGCCAAGTTCTGCCCGGAATGCGGAGCGGCTCTGAAGGTGCCTGAAAAATGCCCGAAGTGCGGCGCGAAATTGCTGCCGGGTGCCAAGTTCTGCGCCGAATGCGGGGAGAAGATCGGCTGAGAGTTCCGGGCAGGTTGCGACCACGGAACTGACAGGTGGAACCTGGTCACCCTGGGTGGACCATTGGTCCACCCAGGGTTTTTTCAAGAATGGCCTCACGCATCCATTCGAGTGTCCAAATCGCCACCATTTCGCCGCGAAGTTCAGGGTGCCTGATGTGTCAATCGTCAGCGCAAAAATACCTGATGATCCTGCTTTGTCCTATGATTGCCGGTGGTGTGGCTGCCGATTGCGGAACGCGTGATACTTGACACGGTTTTAAATTAAGCTACAATGATAAACGATTGCGCAACCGAT
>CAZCHK010000049.1:0-17080 GCA_964498605.1 uncultured Anaerolineaceae bacterium
AATCCGAAGACGGTCAGCAGCAGCGCCAGCGCGAAACGGCGCTGCCAGGTGAACAATTCAAACACGATGGCTGCCGTCAGCAGGGCTGCCAGCGCGAAGATGAACACATGCGTGTACGTGCGCAGTCTCGTGAAGCCGTAGGCTTCCTCATAAAGGTTCAAGCGCATCAGAGAACTGGCCAGGATCACCAGCACCAAAACCAGCAATAGTATCGAGAAAACACTGAAGAGAACGCGCTGCCTGCGCGCTTCCCTCTTGCTGACGGCTGACAGGCAGAGGTAAATACTCAGGCTGATGACCGCCACAGCCACAAGTTCGAAGAATCCTCGTCGGGCGTATTCCGCGTACGTGTACCCCTGGGCGGTGATGTTGCTCTGCGCGCCAAAAAGGTAGCGCGCCTGCACGATACTGAAAACGATAAAGAGAGCATCCACCAAACCCAGCACGATGACGGATTCGATCGGTCCCAAGAAACGCCTGATCCAGTTTTTCTCCATGTCCGGTTTCACCTCCGCCTTTCTCGGCAGAGCCGCGTGCAGGAAGGCTCCCGTGAGCAGGAACCCAAAAAAGATAATAAAGATCAAGCGGAACGTGTATTCCGGCAGCCTAGACAGGTCAAACACCTCTGCCAGCAGGTCCTTGAAGACCGGGTCCGCAGATACCAGCAGCGCGCTCAGGATCGCCAGGATCGGCAGTGCGATCAGCAAGCCCTTGATGACCGCCCAGATTATCCTTCCTTTTTTCGGCTTTTCAGCCGCGGGAAGAACAGGCGGCACGCTGGACTCCCGCATGCCAAAACCTCGCGAGAACATATCGCCGACAAGGCGCAGCCACGCTCCGATGTGGTCCTGAATTCTGAATTCCCACCAGTGCCCCTCCTGGTAGGAGTATGCCAGGATGAAGAACGCGCTGACCATCAGCAGACCCGCCACCACCGCGGTAAATGGTTCGCTGCGCCACCCCGTGGTGAAGGCAAATCCCAGGCTCAGCAGCACCAGGGGTACATTGCGCCAGGATAACCATTTTCCCTCCAGCCGGATCACTGTGATCGCCGCGGCAAGCATGAAAACTGCCCAGATGATGATCGAAATTCCCGGGACGTGCTTGCTGAACAAAAAATCCGCCAGCCATGCCATCAACAGACCGGCAGCCCAAAACAGCCAGAATCGTTTTGGCATTCGTACCTCCTTCAGTGAATGATCATGGTCACGATCCAGACAAAGATGATGGCCAGAGAAACGATCACCGTCAGAATCTGGTAGAGCAGACGCTTACGCTCGTAGGGGTTGATCCTCTTGCGTTTTTGGGGTGCTTTCTTTTGCATGAATCGCTCCGTGACTGCTTCCATCCTAGTCGAAGGCAGTAAATTTTTCTAGACCTTTTTACCATCATGAGAGTCTTTTGACAACCGCTGATAGTTGATGCCTGACTATCAAAATCTTTCAGACCCGATCACTCCAGCGCTTCAATGTGCGACGCTTTTTTGGGGAACAGGCTGTCCAGCAGCGCCCGTTTATCCCGCGCCAGGTGAAAATCGGTCATCGAGTCAAACAGCTCCTCCACGCTGCGCATGCCGAAGAGCAGGTGCAGGAATGAATGGCCCGGCAGCTGAGCGTCACAGTCCTCGTAATCTTTGGCCTGGTAAGGGGCAATCTGCGTGATCCTGCCTTTTTCCATGCAGATTTTTAAAGAGTCCCTGTAATTGCCGATGCGCAGTTCACCGCTGTGACTGCAGCAGATCGAACGGCTCAAATTTCGCTCCAGAGCCGTTTTAATCTTTCTCAGAAAACCGACTGTGTCCGGCACGCGCATGTACCAGGTATAGGGGCGCGCGGCGCGCGGAAGATTGTGGGCCGCGGCTTTGTACGCCGGGTGTCCACTGTACAGTTTGAAATTGTAGGAAAGAAGTGTTTTGTTTTCCTTGACTGCCAGTGCCTGCCCGCACTGCCAGACAAAACGCAGCACGGCGGGCGTCACCGCGGTCCAGTCCATGCCACTTGCCAGGTTGTAGCTCAAAAGACCGGTTTGCTGGTTGGATAGAAACGGCTCCATGGCAATGTAGCCGATCCGGTTCATTTCGCCATCCAGGATGATGTACAGCTCGTGCCGAAAACTGTCCCGTGTTTTTCCGCTGATCTCGTACCTGAACCATTCCGCGTCCCACTGGCAGGTCAGGCGCAGGTGCTTCTTGTTTTCAATATACATACTGACCAGGAAAGGGATGTCCTCTTCGGTTGCCGCCCGGAAGGTGAACTGCTCGGTTTCTCCTTCTTTCAACTTTGGCAGCTGCTCCTCCGTCCCGATGCGGCAGGTGTCCAGCTCGACCGTCATCTCGTAGCCAAACTGCCGGTAGTAGTACGGAATGCCGGTAATTCCCTGCATGATCTGACCGCGCGCCCTGCTCCAGGCGTGCACGGTCTCAAACTGCAGCCGAACCAATCCCTGGTGCCTGTATTCCATCTCCGTCCCCACCGCCTCAGGTCGTCCCACTTTGATCGGGATGCCATCGTACAGCCAGGTCTGCGAGATCAGGTTCATGGCGGAGACGATCCTGCCCGTGGCAGTCTCCTCCACAAGGGTGAAGTCATCAGGGTGGTGAGCGGGGTGGACCCCGGATAGCATGTCCTTTGTCCAGTTCTGCAACCGGATACTATCGCGCTCGTTGTCAGCGTGGATGCGCCCGTTGAATTCCGCCAGCGCATCGGAGTCCTCCTTGCAGGAGCGCCGCAGCCTCAGCGTATCGCTGATCGGGTAAGGTTGTTTCAATTCCGGGTCAAAATTTGGATTCATGACCATTATTCTACCTTCTTAATATAATAATCCCCGGGCACCTCACCCGGGAATTTCTCTCGCGTTCCGTCTTTACGCAGCGATCTTGCTGCTGGTGCTTTCCGATTTGCTTTCCGTTTTCTTCTCGGCAGGTTTATCCTTCTTCGCCTCAGGCTTGGCTTCCGCGGTTGGTTTTTCACTTTCAGTGTTGTGGGTCATCCCGGAAGGAGAGCGGTGATCGGTGGCATAGAACCCCGAGCCTTTGAACACAATTCCCACGGGCGAATACACTTTATGCAGTGTCTTCTTGTTGCATTCAGGACACCGGGTCAGAGGTTGATCAGTGAATTTTTGCTGGCGCTCGAATTGAACCCCGCAGGCTTCACATTTGTATGTATAAACTGGCATGGTTTTAATCTTCTTTCGTCGAACAAGTGATTATACGAGCCTTTCAGGTGACTGGCAAGAGTTGAGTGATCACCTGGAGATAGAAACCTTGCGTTTTTACCTGCTCCAAGGGAAAAACATGGCGTGAATGCACTTTCGAGTCATCATCCCCTGATTTTCAAGCGTTTCGTGCCGCCCCGGTCGAATCCAAAGGATAGTTTCAGCGCAATCTGATCGCAAGCCGTGATGCAGGTCCGGCACAGCGTGCATTCCGTGGAAAACACGCGCTGGCCTGCCCTGATGTAATCTGTGATCCGGGTATCCATCGAGCAGGCTCGCACGCACGCTCCACAGTCGTTGCACAGTGCCATCGATCCTTTGATCTTGAGCAGAGAAAACCGGGAGGTAAGCTTCAGCGGTACGCTGGCCGGGCAGACGAACTTGCAGAAGGCGCGGTTGTCCTTCAAGGCGAAAGCCAACAGGATCCCAATGAAATAGCACATCAAATTACCCGCGGTGAACCACGCTACCGCGGTAGGGCCGGTTGCGCCATCCCTGAATCCAACACCAAACCACAGGCCCAGCACAAGCGCCAGGCTAACTGCGAGGTGAATGGTTCGAATCCAGCTCCATGTTCCTGGCAGACATCCCGCAGAACGCGTGAAAGGCGGCAGTTCCAGCAGCATCGTCCAGCGCGCCTATCCGCACCACAAACGTTAAAAAATAACGGTCCGAAGATCTCGGCGATTAAATAGATCATAACCCGTCTCTTGGCTCAATTAATCCACAAATCATCTTTGAAGGAAGATGCAAAGCGGTATTTCCCCGCAGTCCTTTTAAAAGGACGGTGCTTTGTGGATATTTTCTGTCTTTTTTGTACCATTAGGTTTGGAATATAATTATATTGGAGGTTCCCATGCAGAAACTCTCCCGGCGAAAATTCCTGGAATTGACCGCGGCTGGCGCTGGCACCGCTGCGCTTGTGTCCTGCCTGAACCAGCCCCCCAGCGCGGAACCGATCCTCAGTCCTGATCCCACGAACACTCCTTTCGACCCGTCTGCCACATCTTACACGCAGTCTCCCACCTATACGGCTGAACCATCACCCGACCTGCCTGACCTGGCGATCGCCCGCAGCGGTGAACCCGCGGACCTGGTCCGCCGGGCTGTTTCTGGGGTGGGCGGCATGGCAAGGTTCGTGCCAACAGGTTCGCGCGTGATCATCAAGCCCAACATCTGCGTCAACTACCGCTCGTACGAATACGCCGCAACCACCAATCCATGGGTGGTCGGCACGTTGGTAAGAATGGCGTTTGAAGCAGGCGCCGGCTCGGTGGGCGTTCTGGACTACCCATTTGCGGGTTCTGCCGCGGATGCCTACCGCACCTCGGGGGTACAGGAGCAGGTCGAATTCGCTGGCGGCGAGATGATCCCGGTGAAGAAAGTGCGTTTCGTGGATATCGAGCTGCCCGGCGCGGTGTCGCTCAAACGGGCCGCGGTGTACGATGAGATCCTCAACGCCGAGGTGCTCATCAACGCCCCCATCGCCAAACATCACGGATCAGCCGGTCTGACCCTTTCCATGAAGAACCTGATGGGCGCGATCTGGGACCGCCCCGTCATTCACTGGGATTTTGGCAACAACCTGACCGATCTGAACACGCGCATCCGTTCCACGCTGGTGGTGATCGACGCCGTGCGCATCCTCACCAACGGGGGGCCGCAGGGGGGCGATTTGAACGCCGTGCGGAAAATGGACACGATCGTCGCCTCCACGGATGTCGTTGCCGCGGACGCCTGGGCTGCCGCCAATCTTTTTGGCTGGAATCCATACGATCTGTCTTACATCAACACTGGCTCTCAGCGTGGTCTGGGCAGGGCGGACCTGGAGAACCTGAGGGTCCTGGATGTCTAAAGCAGCACGCTTTTCCGCGGGACGGGCGTGGCGGTCCGCCCGCATCACAGTCCAGGTCCTGGCGCTCCTTTTTTTCATCGCGGTCATCGCGGGAACGCAATCTCATTACCTGAAACCAGCAGTGTCCAGCCTGCCGATGTGGCTGTCGCCGCTCGCCATGCTTTCCAGCATGATCGCATCGCGTTCATTCTTCGCCGGTTCTCTTGTTTCGCTTGCCATCATCCTGCTGACACTGTTCTTCGGTCGCGTCTGGTGCGGATGGCTGTGCCCGCTGGGCACGCTGCTGGATATTTTTTCCTTCCGCAAGTGGCTCAAGAAAACGACCTCCCTGCCTGATTGGATGCGCTCGCTCAAGTACGGCGTCCTGCTTGCCATCCTGTTTGCTGCCTTGTTCGGCGATCAATCCCTCATCTTCCTGGATCCCATCACGCTTGCCTACCGCGCTGTCTCCGGGGCTGTCCTGCCCGTTCTGGACCGCGTCATCACGGCAGTCGAGATGCTGCTCTACCGCGTGGATTTTTTGCGCGGAGGCGTGAATGCCGTGGATGATCTCATTCGTCCGGCCATCATCCCCGCGGAACCCGTTTTCAGCAGCGGTGCAATCTGGTTCGCCGCCGCTTTTCTCGGTTTGATCCTGCTCAACCTGTTCGCGGAGCGCTTCTGGTGCCGCTATCTGTGCCCGCTGGGGGGGCTGCTGGGTTTGCTGTCCAGGATCGGCTTGATCAAACGCGCTGTCAACGAGCGATGCACCAGCTGTGGTGCCTGCGCCCGGGTCTGCCCGACAGAAACCATCTCTCCAGACAAAGGCTACGCCTCCGATCCTTCTGAATGCACCATGTGCATGGACTGCCTGCGGTCCTGCCCTGCCAATGCCATCGAGTTCAAGCCGCTGCTGAAACCCGCTCAACGCCAGGAGTACGATCCGAAGCGCCGCGTGGTGCTTGCCTCGCTTGGTGCCGGGATCACCCTGGCTGCCCTGCCGAGGGTTCTCCCCCAGCAAACGCGGCAGTCAACCTACCTCCTGCGCCCGCCGGGCGCGGGTGAGGAGCATCTGCTGTCAGCCTGTGTGCGCTGCGGAGCCTGTACGCGCGTTTGCCCGACAGGCGGTTTGCAGCCGGCCCTGGGTGAGATCAGCATGAACGGGTGGCTCACGCCTGTGCTTGTGCCCCGCGTGGGATACTGCGATTATGCCTGCAACGCTTGCGGCCAGGTCTGTCCGACCCACGCCATCCCCCTGCTGGAGCTGGCCGTGAAGCAGCAGCAGCGCATCGGCCAGGCATACATCGACGAGAACCGCTGCATCCCCTGGGCGGATGGCATCTCCTGTGCCGTGTGCGAAGAGATGTGCCCGGTCACTCCCCAAAAAGCCATCACGCTCTCATCCGGTGGCAGTGGCGGAAGCGGCCACGGCGGCGGGAGCGCTTCCGCAGTTCCCCGCCCGCATGTGGACCGCAGTAAATGCATCGGCTGCGGCATTTGCGAGACCCGCTGCCCGGTATCAGGCGAAGCTGCCATCCGTGTCAGAGTCAGATCATTCTAGATCCGTCACGATTTCTGTGCCATAATTTATCAAGAAAGCATCTTCCTGGAGTCTGTCCCCATGAACAAGCATGCTGCGTTTTCATTGTTGTTCATTTTATGCGCTACCGCTTGCCTACCGCTGTCTCCACCGGAACCGTCCGACACCATCACACCTGGCTCCATTGTTGCCGAAACCATAACCTTCACGGAAGTGAGCCCAACGCAAGCCCCATCGCAATCAGCAGCGCTGCCATCCGCTACGCTCGATGCTCAGGGCTGCGCATCACAGCGCATCGCCTTCCTTTCAGAAAGAAACGGCCACAGCGGTATCTATACCATGGCGCTGGATGGATCGGACCTGACCAAATTAACCCCTGATGGTCCGTTTTACCTGCGGCTTTCCTGGTCTCCAGATGGATGCCGGATCGTTTATCAAGCCAAATATAAAAACAACTACGATCTTTTCATCATGGATCACGACGGTTCAAACGTCTTTCAATTGACCAACACGCCTGTCGACGAGTGGGGACCCGCCTGGTCGCCGGATGGTTCGCGCATCGCGTTCCACATGAATCAAAACAACAATGACGATATCTTTCTGATCGATCCTGACGGCTCGAACCTGGTCCGGGTAACCACCGACCAGGACTGGGACTGGTTCCCCGCCTGGTCCCCAGACAGCTCCCGCCTTTCTTTCTTTTCGCGTCGTGACGGCGCCTCGGAGGTCTATGTCATCAATGCCGATGGCACGGGCGAAAACCGCCTGACGATCTCCCCGGACAGCGACAGCAGTTCCGCCTGGTCACCGGATGGCACACGCATCGCTTTTGAAACCAATCGTGACGATGGCGACACCTTTGAGATCTACATCATGGACGCGGACGGTTCGAATCCCTTCAATCTTACCAACTCACCCGGCGATGATCTCAACCCCTTCTGGCTTCCCGACGGCAGCGGGTTGATCTTTATGTCCCGTCGCGATGGGAACGAGGAGATCTATCTCATGCGTTTTGATGGTTCTGAACCAGTCCGGCTGACATTCGATCCGGCTTACGATAATTTTCCACGCTTCACGCCGTAAAATGGAATTGCAAGGATTTGTAAATCGATTACAATTCCGCTAATCTATGAGTCAAAAACGAATCACCGATGATCTGCATGCCCTGCTGGGTGTGCTGCCGCCTGAGATCGCTGACGCCGTTCAGGCCGCCAATAATTCCGACAAACTGATGGAGATCGTGCTGGACCTGGGCCGCCTTCCAATGGCGCGCTTTGTGGACAGCGAACTCCCATTGAGCGAGAAGGAGATCACCAGCGCCGAGATCGACACGGTCACCTCGCACATTGGCGAGTTTGACGCGGACAACCGCGCCGGACTGGAGCGGACTCTGCACCGCATTTCCGGCATCCGCAACCGCCGCGGTCACGTGGTGGGTCTCACCTGCCGCGTGGGACGCGCCGTGTACGGCACGATCGACATCATCCAGGACCTGGTCGAGTCTGAAAAGAGCATCCTGCTCCTGGGTAAACCCGGCATTGGCAAGACCACCATGCTGCGCGAAGCCGCGCGCATTCTCGCTGAAAAGAAACGCGTTGTCATTGTCGATACCTCCAATGAGATCGGAGGCGACGGAGACGTGCCCCATCCCGCGGTGGGACGCGCCAGGCGCATGCAGGTGCGCACCCCCACGCTGCAGCATGAGGTGATGATCGAAGCGGTAGAAAATCACAACCCCGAGGTCATCGTCATTGACGAGATCGGGCGGGAACTGGAAGCCGCCGCTGCCCGCACCATCGCCGAGCGCGGCGTGCAGCTGGTCGCCACCGCGCACGGGCGCACGCTGGAAAACCTGCTCCTCAATCCGACCCTGTCCGATCTGATCGGCGGCATTGAATCGGTGACTCTTTCCGACGAGGAAGCCCGCCGCCGCGGGACGCAGAAAACCGTCCTGGAGCGCCGCGCCCCTCCCACCTTCGATATCCTGGTCGAGATTGCCGAACGCGACCGCATGGTCATCTATCCCGATGTGGCGGCTGCCGTGGATGAGCTGGTCCGCGGTTATCCCCTCCATCCCGAGATCCGCTGGCGCGATGACAAGGGCGAGATCCACACAGAGCAGGCCGCCATACCCGCGGTGCTTCCCGCCCGTAATGGTCAGCGCCGCGTGACCGACAGCAGCCACAATAGCAGCCGCACCGTTGAAAACGGTACGGCTTACACAGCCCAGGCCGCGACGCCCCGCAGGAATTCCCCGCCGAAACGCATCTATGCCTACGGCGTGGCGCGCAACCGCCTGACCGACGCCGCCAAGATCCTGGGCGTCCCCATCCTGCTTGCCAAGGATCCCGCCGATGCCGAGGTGCTCATCACGCTGCGCACATATTACCGCGGTAACCTCCAGGTGATCAAGGACGCCGAGAAGCGCGGCATGCCCATTTACGTTCTGCGGGCCAACACCGCCAGTCAAATGCAGCAGTCGCTGGCTGAGATCTTCAGCATGTCGCCGCTCGGTGCAGGTGAGCTGGACCTGCAGCAGGTCTCGCTCGAGACGCAGGAAGCCATCGAAGCCGTGATGAACGGGCAGCGCTACGCCGACCTTCCCCCGGCAGTCGCCTCCGTGCGCCGTTTGCAGCACGAACTGGCGCGTCAATCCGAGCTCATTTCGCACTCGCTCGGCAAAGATCCCAACCGCCACGTGCGCATTTACCGCGAATAGCCATGTTCATCACCATCGAAGGTCCCGACGGCAGCGGCAAGACCAGCCAGGTAAAACCCCTGGGCGAGTTCCTGCAGTCCGAAGGCTATCCTGTCTTCTGCGCCCGTGAACCCGGCTCGACAGCCATCAGTGAGCAGGTGCGGGATATCATCATGCGCCTCGATAACACCGCCATGCATCCGCGCACAGAAACACTGCTCTTCTGTTCGGCGCGCGCCCAGCTTGTGGAGGAAGTGATCCGACCCCGTCTGGATGCTGGTGAAATCGTCCTGCTGGACCGCTACGCTGACTCGACCCTGGCGTACCAGGGCTACGGGCACGGCCATGACCTCGACACGCTGCGCGTTATCCTGCGCTTTGCCACCGGCGGCCTGACACCCGATTTGACCGTGCTGATGGACATCGACTCCGAGACAGGTCTGCGCCGCCGTCAGAAGGGGGGAGGGGAATGGAACCGCCTGGATGCCTATGAGCTGGACCTGCACCGCCGCGTGCGAGAGGGCTACCTGGAACTTGCTCATCTCGAACCGCTGCGCTGGGTGACCGTGGATGCCAGCCAGTCCCCTGAAGTGGTACAATCGACGCTACGAAAAATCATCGTGGAGCGCATCGAAGCATTTCGAGTCAACCCGAGAATTTAGAAAGGATTTTCAAATGCGCAAATTTGTCTATCTCACGCTGCTGGTCGTGATGCTGGTTACAGCCGCGTGCACCAACAAAAACCCCGAGGCCACACCCACAGCGGAACCTGCTGCCACAAACGACTCTTCCACTACCGCAGTTGCTCTTCAATCCGGCGAGTGTGAGCTGATTGGCGGCATCTTCCCTGACTTCAAAGACGCCTCGGCTGCCACATACGCCCCCATCATGGAAACAGAATGGGTGCGCGGTCCACAGGACGCCACCATGACCGTGATCGAGTACGCGGAATACACCTGTCCCTACTGCGTGCAGATCGCCGCCGGTTGGGAACAGCTCCTGAGCGAATACCCGGATGAGGTTCGCTATGTGTATCGTCACTTCCCGGTAGGTCATGAAAAATCCAACATCGCCATCCAGGCCGCTGAAGCCGCCGCGCTGCAGGGCAAGTTCTGGGAAATGCACAACCTGCTCTACGACTACACCCTGTGGGAAAGCTGGAACAGCCTGTCAATAGCTGATTTCAAGACCTGGGTCACGGAGCGTGCCGGTGAAATGGGCATGGATACAGCCCGGTTTGCTGCGGACCTGGACAGCGCCGTGACACTGCAGAAAGCCACGGATGGCTACTCAGCTGCACTGGCAGCAGGAATCAATGGCACACCTTCCGTTTTCATCCTGCTGGACGGGAAGTTGATGTGGGTACCTGCTGACGGCTTCTACGCTACCTTCGCCAATCTCCAGGCCGTTCTGGAGCTGTGGAAGCTTGAAGACAGGAAGTTCAGCGCCTGCCCCACCGTAACCGTGGATGACGCCAAGACCTACTACGCCACGCTCGAAACCACCAAGGGCGATATCAAGCTGGAGCTCTTTGCCGATGCAGCCCCCTTCGCTGTCTCGTCCTTCATTTACCTGGCTGAGAACGGCTGGTACGACAACGTGCCCTGGCACCGCGTCATCGACAACTTTGTCGCCCAAACAGGCGATCCCAGCGGTACAGGCATGGGCAGCCCCGGCTACATGTTTGGTGACGAGATCACCACTGGCCTGGTCTTTGACTCCGCAGGCGTGGTTGGCATGGCCAACAGCGGCCCCGGCACCAACGGCTCGCAGTTCTTCATCACCCTCGCACCCCAACCTGATCTGAATGGCAATTACACCATTTTTGCCCGCGTAGTGCAGGGTATGGATGTGGTTCAGTCCCTTACACTGCGTAACCCCGGACAGGACACCGTCCTTGCCGATCCGGATATACTCCTGACGGTGACGATCACCAGCGAGTAAATGCAACAAAACTCTTCTCAGGGCTGCCTGCCTGTCATTCTGCGTGTGCTGAACATCACTGCCATCGCGGGACTGGCGCTGGCAGTCCTGCTTTTTTTCCTCTCCGGGCTGGAAGCGCTCAGCGGCGCTCCCGCAGGGCTTCTCACCGAAGCCCTGCCGGCTTTTTCGTTCTGCGCGCTCATGCTCTTCCTGCTCATTCTGCAGGCCCTTTCACTCTCCCGCGCCTTCAGACCCGAACCACCCAGCGTAATCCCTTCCCTTGACCCGGGCAGGAATTACCTCATCGCGACCGTTTTGCTCCCCGTGTGGGGTTTGGGCCTGGCTGCCGGCCAGATACTCATCAACTGGCAGGTGGGTCTATTTCTTCTGCCGTTCCTGCAGCTTATTGTCGTGGCATTGCCCCTGTGGTGGTTCGTGGAGCTCGGGCGACACAAGCTTCCCCGCAACCCGCGTTTCAACCTGTGGGGCGCAGCCAGCACCGGTACCACCATCGTGCCGCTGCTGACCATGATCATCGAGATCGTCCTGCTCTTCCTGCTGGCGTTCGTCCTGATCTTGACCCTCGCCCTGCAGCCAGGCTGGTCCGCGCAGGTCACGCGCCTGTTCGAATTCGCCCAAAGCGCGGATACCAATGCCCTCAACCAGTGGCTTCTGAACGCTCTGCAGGATCCGGCGCTGCTGAGTGTGATCCTGCTGTACGTGGCGGTGCTCGTTCCGTCCATTGAGGAACTGACCAAAGCGTTGGGCGTGATCGCCTTCGGCGGGCGCCGCCTGACCCCTGCACAGGGCTTCTCGCTGGGACTGATCAGCGGGGCGGCTTTCGGTTTCATCGAGAGCGTGCTGATGCTTTCGGCCAGCTTTAACTCCGACTGGTACCTGATGGTGATGCTGCGTGCCGGGACCACCCTGCTGCACACCACCACGGCAGCCATCACTGGCTGGGGGCTGGCATCCGCCTTCAGTCAGCGCAGGACCGGACGCATGTTCCTTGCCTTCCTCGGTGCTATCGCCGTACACGGGATGTGGAACGGCTTTGGGGTGATGCTCGGACTCAATCCCGTCTCTGCCACCGGCCTGCAGAGCGAGGTGCTTGTGTCCACCCCGCGCGATGTCCTGTGCCTGTCTGTTCTTGGCGTTCTCACTCTCCTCATGCTGGTGCTGCTGGTCGTGATGAACAGCCGCCTGCGAGACGAGAATCGTCCTGAACCTGAGTCTTCCTTCCCTCCGCCCCTGCCGCAGGCTTAATCCCCTGCCAAAGTGGAGTGCATTTTGATCGCGGCCAAGAAGGCGCATTACCTCAGTCACATTTCAATATTTCATACACAAATATGTGCACCCGGGGGAGTAGAATAGGGTTAATCCTTTCAGAAAGTCCAACGGTGAGCGCATGAAACGTCAAACGCTGCAGAACATCATCACCTGGCTCCTCAAGGCCATCACCCGCACCGAGTACCTCGGCGTGGATCTCGTCCCCTCCAGCGGTCCCGTGCTCATCGCCACCAACCATCTCAGCCGCGCCGATATCGGCGTGCTTTTTGGCAACCCAGCCCGTCCCGACCTGACCGCGCTGGTCACCACCAAGTACCTCAACTACGGTTTCATCAAGTGGTTCTGCACGACAGCTGAAGCCATCTGGATCGACCGCGAGCATGCCGACTTTGGCGCTTTCCGCCTGGCAACTGAAGCTCTCAAGAGCGGACGCGCCGTGGGCATCTCCCCGGAAGGCACACGCTCCAGCCAGACGCATGCCCTGCTGCAGGGCAAACCCGGCACCATCCTGCTGGCGATCAAGAACAAGGCGCCTATCGTCCCCGTGGCGCTGTCCGGCACCGAGAACGCCTTCCACGAGCTGTACCGCCTGCGTAAACCGCGCATGACCGTGCGCTTCGGCGCGCCCTTCTACGTCGACCCCGAAATGCATCCGGTCAACGGTCAGCGCATCAGCGGGAACCACTCCGAGATGCTCAGGCTCTGGACGGACGAGACAATGTGCCGCATCGCCGCCCTCCTCCCCGAGCAGTACCGCGGTTTCTACAGGGACTTCCCCCGCGTTAAAGAACTGGAAATGAACTGATCGTCCCATTTCATTAACCATTTACACTGCCACCTTTGACTGCCTGGCCTAATTACCGATCAAAAACCTTTGAGATTTTACCTGTTCGCACAAAAAATGTTTGTGCTATTATGGTATTCATCAACTCATTCTTATCATGTCTTCGTATTAAAAAGAGAGGGAACTAATGGATCACCTGCAAGAACAATCCCGGCAGGCTGTGAAAAATCCCGAGGAGAATACCCCTCGCAATCCCTGGAAAAGGCGGGGAGAGGAAGATGTAGCTTATCAGCGGCAGGCACAGGTCACATGGTGGACGCTGCTGGGCGGCATCGCCGTGGCAGCTCTTCTTACCTCATTTGAACCACTCATCGAACAAGTCCAAAACGGACAGTGGCACCTGCTGCTGTTAACGCTGGCGACGTTTTGCGTCATCATCAACGCCTGGGTGCAGACGGCATGGGGCGCGTTGGTGCTGCGCTGGCCGATCACTGTTCCCACCGCGATTTGCATATTCTTTGGTGGTATTTCCTTATCCATAGCGTCTTTGTCGATTCTACGACCCGCACTGTGGTACGCCGCTGTCATGTCTATCCTGCTTTTCTCCCAACTCACCCAGTACACGTTCATGAAAACCAAAGGGTGGGTCACCCTTCCGCGTCCCGCCGTGAGACGCGCCAAAGCCGGTATCCGCCTGTACTGGTTATTTGTCCTGTTGACTGGAGCGATCAGCGTCTGGCTCTTCGTATCTCCCTCGCGTTTACTGGAGATCATTGCATGCTGCCTGGCGCTGGTTCTTGCGGTTTTGGCGCTCCTCTGGCAGCATCTTGGGATGCAGGCTGAGAAAAAGCGCATGGGAATTGCATAATCCTTGATTCAAAATGAAACTTTTAGTGTTAGCGGAAGCGCTAAGACAATTTTTGCCGTCCTGAGGATACTTTGGATCAAATAACCTGCCACCTCACCTTTCACCCGAACGCGCAGCCTCCCCCCCCCGCCCCGACCTCAGGCAGGGGAGTAAGAAATCATCCGGGGTAGCAACTGTCGTTTCTCCTCTCCTTCAAGAGCTCCGGATGATGCTCTTTGAATTTTTTTTGTCATCATGTGAAGCCCTACTCGTACACCCCCATCTCCACGTAGTACCACATTCCATCCCGCAGGGCAAAAAACCACACCATGCGCTCGCTGAAGCCCGGGTTGAACGCGGCTGGCTCGCAGCAGGCGTAATGGATCACCTGATCATACTCCTGCTCCAGCACCGTGCCGTTGTACGAAACCCCCGTTCTGCCATCTTGCTTGTCGATGAAAAAGTAGAACGGATGCCCGTCGACCAAATGCCAGCCGAAGATCTTGGCGTAATCCATGACGTCATTCAGGTTCTCCCCGTCGATGAACACCTCGCCATCCACCTCGAGTACCCAGTGGTCCTGCCAGGCGTACAGCCCCTTGAGCGGATAATCCACCATGAACTCCGCCGGCGTTGAAAAAACATGCTCTCCGTCTGATGTGACTACCACGCCGCTGCCCTCGTACCACGCTTCGATCAGCGCGTTACCGGCGTAGACCGGTGCTTCACGCAGGACCTCATCCCCGCCCCGCTTGCCAACCGTCCCGGCGATGGCGATGAGCTGATCCCCGTTCTGCAGGTCCATCAGCAGCGTGAAGTCTGAGCCGTCCTCCCTCACCGTGACGGGGTGAAAGGAGCTGATGCCCTCCACGATCAGCGCGTCGTCCTTGTACAGTTCGAAAGAATAGGACGACAGCATCGGATTCTGCTGCAGGCGGTAGCCGAAGGGTTCCAGAAGCTCGTTCGGCGTTTGGACCAGCGTTTCGGGGTTTCCGTACTTCTCGAGCGCGTGCGCATCGCGCACCTCCGGCGGGATGCGGGCCATGAAGTCAATATAATCGGGGGTGTCCTCTGCCGCAGGTACCACGGCGTATTCGTCGATGGTGAGCCTGGCGCTCACAGATGGCGTGCCCAGGACAGGAATTTTGTTATTGCTTTGTGTCGGTAGCGTAACACCTTGCATTCCGCATGAGACGAGGACAAGAAAAAGGATCACACTCAGTGCTTTTTTCATGGAGCCCTCCTATCAGATTGATTGTATGCCAATTATTGGAATTCGGGAAACGCAGTCTCTATGATATATCCATAAGGCAGAATCAGTCAGTCAAGGCCGGTTTCAGCACTGCTGCAGGCATCACCTTTGCCAGCCCACACAGAAGCACCTTACCTCTTATCCTGCTTTTCTGTTTGACCCGCCTCACCTTCCCGCATCCCACGCTCACTCTGTCAAATACTCTGCAAGGTATCTTGAAAAATTGTCCTTGAATCCCTCCAACCAGGCTTCAATAAATGCCCTTTGCTCAAACAGCGGCATCAGGTCTACCGCCAGGTCGGTGGTCTTGATGGCGTTCACTTTTTCAGCCAACGCGTGAAATGCAGAAGAAACCGTGTATGGAGTACTTCCATCTTCAGCTAGCTTGGCCTCCAGCGGGTGCACTTTTTTCTGCATGAACCAGAGCAGATCATAATAATCCCGTCCTTTGACCGCAATATTGCTTTTTCCTTTTTGAAAACTGCGCTCGAGACAGGCAAGCATCTTTCCTGCCATCAGTGTTTCAATTGAGAAATGCGCCGCAACAAAACTTCGTCCGGAAACCAGGATGGGTGTTTTTTGAATAATGGAAACCTGCTTGTGCTGGCTGACCTCCACTTTTAAATGCAGCGACGCATTGCCATGCGACGTTAATCCCAGCGCAAAAAGGACGGGGAATTTCAAGGTCGTCCGGCGGATGCCCCATTCTCCGCTCTGTGTCTTCGCACTGAGATCAGCGTATCCAACATTCGAGCGGAAATATGACAACAGATCCTCTTCCAGCCGGACGATATCTACCCCGTTCGTGTTATCCAGATCGATATCCTCCGAGAGGCGGTTCAGCCCGTATATCATGTGCAGGCATGTCCCCCCGTAAAAATTCAAGCGCCGATACAGTGGATGATTATACAGATAATCCAGGGTCAGAGCCTGCAGATATTTTTTGAGCACGATACGCCTTGTTTCTTTCATCATGTTACGATCAGTTCGGGACAAAATGTCCTGCATGGATTGGATCAAGTTCGCCATGCGGTTTTCCCCAGGTTTCTGAGAATACTTTCCATTTTCCTGCTCTTGCTCTCTTTCGCTAACTCTACAAATTCAGCGCGGTCGGTTTTGGTAAACTCATCGAGATTCAGGCGCAGATCCTCCACAATGGAATACTCCCCTCGCCAGTCATAGCCATTCCAGGAGCGGAAATAGAAATAATCGAACAGGGCTTTTGCGGGAGTAGCGCGTGAAAATGGGATTCCCTGGTAGGTGGATATCGTAAATCCCCGATAGAGATTATCCTTGATGTGCCGATAGGTGAATGCTCCCAATCCGTTTTCAATAACCCGGGTTTGTTTGAGGGTCACTGCCGTGATGGGATGGGTCTCTTCTGTGAGTACACCGTGCTGCTGTAACACGTATTCCATGGACAGGTACGAGACCGGGATCAGGATGGCGCAAACGGCGGAAAGGAAATCCGCGTCCATTCTGTGCAGATCGTAAAACCTGCGAGTCATGTACACGCCCTTTTTGAGACGGATGACCCGCCCGGCTTTCATCCAGCGGTACAGCGCCGTGCGGACCGTACCTGAAGAGGCAGATCCATCATTGAGCATTTGTTTCACGGCTTCCGTAGTGAAGTAAGGAAAGGTGTCAAAGGACGATAGAAGACGAGTATTCATATAGGATAATAGACACTTTATGT
>CAZCHK010000050.1:0-16515 GCA_964498605.1 uncultured Anaerolineaceae bacterium
TCTCATCCCAGGTGTTCATTCCACTGGAAGGGTACGGCTTTCCTCTTAGAATCCTGATCGAATCACCCGAGAAAAGCACTCCTCTGTCCGGAAAAAAATAGGATACATGACCAGGCGTATGTCCTGTGCTATCGATCACGACAATCTTTTCTCCCGCTATGCAGATTTGCCCAAATTCAATCGGACTGATATTTGAAACTGGCTCGATCTGAAAAAAAGGTTTACTGATGCGCAGGAACATACGGTCAAGGAAATTTTTAGGCCGCAGAACTCTGGATGAAACACCATGCTGAATTGCCCGTGATTCGATTGTTGATGTCAAGATCACCGGGCGAACCTTCTTTTCGATGCCACGCAGGGCACCAACATGATCAGCATCAGCATGGGTTATCAGGATTGTCACATTGTTGACATCGTTTTTAAGATTTCTGGAAATTAACCTGAGCAAAGGTGATAAAAAACTTTTAAAGCCACAGTCAATGATTATCACCCCGTCTTTTCCTGAAACAAAAAAAGAGTTTACAAATCCGTCAGAGATTTTTTCTATGTCAGTTGCGATACGCACGTTTCCTCCAGAAGGTTGGTCAGTTATTGATTTTAATATTATATTATTCACGCTCATCATTGTGATGGACACAACGGGAATTCCTTTCAGCAGGGGAGGTGCCGCAAATAGATAATGGTGAAAATCATCCTTTACGCTTTCGATAACTACGATTATAATAAGCATTAAGTATTGCAGAGGAAAGCCACAAATGGACGAAACGATCACGATAGAATCGGCTGTGCGGAAATATCTTCAAACAGTAAAGTTTGCTCGCAGTGAGAACACGTTTGTAACATACTCGAACGCCATGTCCTTTTATTGTTCTGTGCTGACGGAACATAACATCATCCCGGCAGAGATAAATCTTTCGCTATTGAATGAAGAGTCCATTGCCTGGGCTGCCTCAGCGTTAAAAGTATACGCGGCAACCACGGAAAAATTGTATTTGACTGCCATCAATGGATTTTTTGAGTACCTGGCCGCAGAACAGCTGCTTGAGGTCAATTTACCCAGGATACGACTGCTGATTCGACAAAGAGGCAGAAAGCCTGGGATTCGACTGCCTCAGTTCCCGGAAGGCTCAATTGAACAAATCATTCGGGTGCTGGAGCATTCAGAGATTGACTCAAAATTTGATGAAATAGAACAGCTTCGTTTTCTCAGAGACCGAAGTTTCTTGATCACACTGGCTGATACCGGAATGCGGGTTCACGAAGCCTGTAACTTGAGACGTGGAGATATCGATTGGTTGGAAGGTCACGCAATCATCATCGGCAAAGGGAACCAGCAGGCACTTGTCAGATTTTCACAAAGATCATTGTTTTTCCTTAAAAAATACCTTGAGGAGCGATCAAAATTGGATGGCTCCTCAAACCGGCCACTCAGTTCACTGCCTCTTTTTTCTAGGCACGATAAAGGGGCCGGAAAAAAAATTCAACGGATCACGACAACGACAGGCCGGAATATCGTCACGCAATATGTGAGAGACATTCTGGGACCAGACGCTGTGGGAACGATAACTCCCCATTCCTTCCGGCACTACTTTGTCACGAAAATATTAAAAGGATCAGGAAATCTTAAGCTCGCGCAGGAACTTGCCAGGCATAAAAATATCACCGTGACCCAGCGTTACGCTCACCTGGCTGATGATGAACTTGACAGGGGGTATCATAAAATATTCGAAGAGGACAGAAAGGAATAACGCTATACGCAATACGTGTTATTTTTCTTCGCTTTCTTAAAAGGGTTCTAGAATTGGCTTTTTTCGCCTTTTAGCGCCATTAAAAGATCCCTGCGCTTCAAAGCCCTCTTACTGTCGATCTCCTGTGCCCCAGCTTTTTCATTGGCCATTTTCAGGATAGCTTGCACCCAGGCGCCCGATTCAACAGGTTGATGTTGAATTCTCCATCTTTCGACCAAAATTGGTAATTGATCAGCGTTGGCAAGACGTTTGTGAGAAATGCTCTTCTTGACACCCTGAGATTCAAAATCTACCGTGTATTCCTCTTCAACAGGCTGAATTGGGCAGACCTGCATGCATGCGCCACACTTAATACAATAATAGTCCGCAAGGATTAATTGACCTCCCTCATCAATGTGAAGCGCCCTGGTGGGACAAATATCCGCACAAGCAAGACAGCTTTCCACGCATAAATCGCGCTCCAGCCGAACACTGCCCTGCCAGGGTTGACAAACGGCAAATGCGCCTTTCGAGGCAATCTCGCACTGACGACAACGGATGCAGTGTCCATCGTCCACGTAGAGGGAATCATCTGAGGGATCCAGGGAAATTACCTGAGTGGGGCAATTGCTGATGACAAAATCCGTGAGGCTTGTATCAAATTTTGAGGAATCGAAAGTTGTTGACTCGAGCAATACGGGAAAAGCTCTGTTTTCGATAACCGGGTTTTCGTGTTTTCCATTAATTTGCAATGAAACCGCATTTTTTGGACACATGACTTCGCAAATTCCACAAAAAACGCATTTGTCTGGATCGATATCCACTGATGGTTTTTCTGAGATCCGCCCGTCAACGAGAACTGCTTTTTGATGGGTGACAGCTGACATCGGACAACAAAGAGGACCAATTTGACATCCCACACAAACATCGAGGTCCCATGTCATCACATAATGCCGTGTTACCATCGGTCGCTCTAGAATAATCCTGTGCTTATCTTTGGTCTTGACAGTCAGTCCACGCTTACTCATTTTGTTCTCCTAATCCCTTCTCTTCTCTTCGAGTAAATTGTGCTGGTGGTCAAAAAGCCTTACGATCAAAGGAGATTCACCAGGAAGTGCGTGCGTTGCGCAACCCAGACAGGGATCATAGACCCGGAATGCCATTTCAATTTTGTTCATTACGCCATCACTGAGAGGCACACCTTCTTTGACCAAGCTTTTGGCAGCTTTTTGAATGGACATGTCAATCGCCGCATAATTATTTGTCGTTCCAACAATAAGGTTTACCGCAGTGAGGAGCCCATTTTCATCCGTTTTGTAGTGGTGAGTCAGTGTTCCACGCGGAGCCTCGACGATACCGATACCTTCGGTGGGTTTTTCAACTGGTAGGACGCGGAAATCGGAACTGGTTATCTCAGGATCCCGGGCAAGTTCTAACACTCTCTCGCACGCATACAGAATCTCTATCAGTCTCGCCCAGTGTGTCGCGAGTGTCGAGTGAACTGGCTTTGTTCCAAGATGGTCATAAAAATGCTCGTACTCTGCTTGAGCCAGTGGAGTCGCCATACCAAGCGAAGCATTTAACCTGGCTAAAGGCGTGGCACGGTATATCCCACTCTCTTTTCCGTCCACGAAACCCTTCCACCCCACTTTTTTAAGGTACGGGAATTTTAAATATGTCCATGTCTCGACATGCTCAGCGATAACATCGAGATATTCATCGGGAGAGTATTTAACGAATTCATTTCCTTCCGGGTCAACAACCCGAACTTTGCCATCGTAAAAATTTGTTTTGTTATTTTCGTCGACCATACCCATGTAATAGGTCTGATGTGTAAAGGCATCTGATAAAATCATGTCAAGATACAGCTTGTTCTTGAGCACAATCTTTTCAAATAACTGGAGCGATAGCTTTGCAATTTCAAGTGAAGCCTCTCCAAGCTTGATAATCTCCTTGCAGTCTGATTCGTTCAATCCTTTTACCACACCACCAATGATCGCAGCAACAGGATGAATGAACCGGCCACCGATTATTTTACAGATCTCATGATTGTTTTGGATTAACTGAATTGCTTTTTTACCAATATCCAACCCTACTTTTCTAACAACGCCAAGTATGTTCCTTTCTTCTTTTGGCGCTTCGGGACCGACGATGAAATCGGGTCCTCCCAGTACATAAAAATGCGTCGCGTGATCTCCTGCAAAAAAAGCGCTGTTCAACAGCTCTCTGATCTTATGACCAGCAGGAGGAGGATTCACATGATAAACAGCATCTCCTGCTTTCGCAGCCGCGATGTGATGCGCGGTTGGGCAAACACCGCAGATTCGCTGTGTGATTTGCGGCATTTCCTCAACCGGACGTCCCTGGCAGAATTTCTCAAATCCCCTGAGCTCTGGAACGATCATGTACGCGTTTTCCAACGCCCCTTGCTCGTTGAGGAACAAGTCAATCCGCCCGTGGCCTTCAAGACGCGTGATTGGATCAATACTAATTTTCTTATTCATTTTTCACATCCAGCTTGTTTTTTATCTGGTTGATCAATGATTCGGCAACTCCAAAACGATAGCAGGTCCCCATGGGGTCGATAAAAGTCTTCATGATGTTTTGAATATCTTCGGGTTTTTCTGTTTCGATAAGAGCTAATAATGAACTGATGAGTTTTGATCCCTGGTCATAAACGCCTTCAGGTGGGCCATAACAACCTCGGCAAGGAAAATTTGCATTCACGCATGGAAGTCCGCACCCATTCCTTGTCACCGGTCCGTAACAAACCACTCCCTGAGCGAGGAAGCATTTGTCAGGATCCAGAAGGATCTGGTGTGGACGCTTGAACTCTTTGATCCGAAAAAAAGATTCTCCCTTGTAGCGCGGGCAGGCATAACAGTTCGATTTCTCGTCAACACCGATGATCTTTTCTTTCTTGGGAAGCTTTCCATCCAGAATAACCTGAAGCACTTTCCAAACCTGATCGGCAACTGGAGGGCAGCCAGGTACTGAATAATCTACTTTCACTGTTTGAGGTAGCGTCTTCACTGCATCAAATAGAACCGGGATGTGGATCTCCCCTTCCGGGACTTGCGTAACTTCAAGAGGTCTTTTCCCTTTAGTGCCGTCAAGAGATGGCGAGTCATCAAAGATGTACTTCAACATGGATTCTTTGTCATATAAATTTGCCAATGAAGGAATGCCGCCCATATGAGCACAAGCGCCAAAGGCGACAAGTATTTTTGATTTGCGTCTGAGTAATTCAGCAATGTGTTGATTCTCATCACTTCGGATTGCCCCGTTGAAAAAACAAACATCGATGCTTCTATCCTTCATGGCACGCACATCATCATATTTAAAATCCATCGCGCAAGGCCAAAAAACGATGTCCACCATATCGCCCAATTCAACCAGGCGAATTCCCAGTTCTGTAATGGTGATGTCACAACCTCCACAGCTGGCAGCCCAGTAAAAGGCGACCGTTGGTTTCTGTTTCATGCACTCACCTCCGCCAGTTGGGCAATCATCTTGTTTATTTCTATTTGAATTCTTCCCCTTTCTTGTGTACCGATTTTCACGAACTTGACCTTATGCGCAGGCATTTGAGATTGAGAAAACATATCATTTAAAAGGTTTAGTTTACACCCGCCTATGAAATTTCCCCTTATGAAATGACATTCACCTTCCTTGCACCCGCATACCAAAACGCCATCGATTCCAGATTTTAGCGCAAGTAACGCGAGTTGCGGGTCGATCCTCCCAGAACATGGGATATGAATGACTTTGATGTTAGCGGGTTGGTTTTCCAGCAGATTCAAGTCGCTCGTTTCCCTCAAACACCAGTCGCAGACCAATGTGAGCAATTGGGGTTTGACAGATTCTTGGTTCACCTTTGGAAGCTGCTTACGCAAGTCTTCGTTGCTGATCCCAGGCCTGCTTACTGCTCCCAACGGGCACGCAGCCACACACGTACCACAGCGCATACAGAGGTTGGGGTCAATTTGAGATACCTTTACATTCTTCCCTTTTACTTTCTTTTCAACAAGATGTGGCGCCCCATAGGGACATACCATGACACAAACCGCGCATCCGGAACAAGATTTCTCATCTACTTCGACGACCTCTAACGGGGATTGGTACCCTGCTTTAATTGCCAATTGTTTTACGGCAGAAATCACACCCGATATGTGTATCTGTTGAGGACAGGCAGTGTAACATAGGTCGCATTTACTGCACATCCATGTCGTTGGTGAGGTAAACGCCGCTTCTTTTTCCCCCATCATAACCAACCGCAGCAATCGACGCGGGTTATATTCAGGTTCCACCTTTTGCTGTATCATGCACTTGCTTACGCATGTTCCACAGGAATAGCACAATTCGAGGTTTTCCCCTCCAGGGATCGCCCGAACTTCGTCGGCGAATGTGCTTGGTGCAGAATGGTTCATTTCGCCTCCTTGGAAATATTCTCAAGGTTTTGAACACTGATAGAGAATTCCAAGGCCTTGTCGACATTGGGTACTTCTCGCATTCTTCTTGCGCGCTGTTCCATTTGCGGGCGAAGTCTTTGAATTTCTTCCTTGAGCACGTCTTCCGGAATGCTGGAAAGGTTCGCCTGCATTTCATTCATTACGCGCGCATACTTGTCGCCTTCTGCGGCTGAAATCCATTCCACCCTGAAGCGCCCCGGAGACATCCCCATTTTTTCAAATGTTTTACCAAGCCTCTCAGCCCGTGTCGCCCCAACGATTTGACCTGTTATGTAATGGCAATCCTGAGGATGACACCCGGAATACAGTACGGCACCCGCGCCTAGCCGAAATGCCTCGTATAAAAAGTCTGAGTCCATGCGCGCGGAACACATCACCCTTATGCCACGTTCGTTTGCCGTGTACTCGAAATGGCTCGTGCCAGCCAAATCTGCGCCACCATAAGAGCACCAGTGGCATCGGAAAGCGAGGATTTTCTTTTCCGGGTTAACAGCCAGCAGTGCCTGCAGCTGGGCAAATATTTGAGCGTCCGTAAAATGCAGCTGTGTGATAGCATTGTGCGGGCATTCCGCCACACAACCACCGCAGCCGTGGCATTTCGCGGTCACGACAAAAGCGGGTTTGCCAACTTCGTAATCTATTGCTCCATACGGGCATGCTTTCGCGCACAAACCGCATTGTTTTCCCTGGGCGCTGATGCATTTGTCCGGCCAGACAAGTGCCACCGTGGGTTCAATTTCCCACTCGTCCGCGTGGAGGATGCGGCTGGCTCTTGACGAGGCAGCCAACCCCTGTGAAACACTGGAAGGGATGTCTTTCAATCCCTGGCACGCCCCGGCTAAAAATACTCCGTCTGTCGGTGTGTCAATTGGTCTCAGCTTGGGGTGATACTCCATGAAAAAGCCGCCCGGGCTCTGGACAATATTCAAAACACTTCCCATTGTCGCTTGATCCGGCTGAGGGATACCTGCTTGATTCAACATGACCAGGTTGTATTCTTTTTCAATCACTTTTCCCAATGAAATGTCCTCGGAGTGGACAAACAGATTGTGGGTTTTTGAGTCTTCAGTTATCAGGCTGGGTCGACCCTGGATAAAGTGAATTCCCATCTGGCGTGCCCGATCGTAGAATTCTTCATAGCCTTTCGATGGTGTGCGAATGTCCATGTAGTAAATTGTGATGTCAATGTCAGGGTACATCTGCTTGAGAAGGACCGCGTTCTTTAACGAGTACATGCAGCAGAAATTTGAGCAATACTGGTTGTACCGTTTATCCCTCGAGCCGACACAATTGATAAATGCGATCGACGCTGGATTTTTATTGTCGCTGGGCCGGATCAAATTGCCTGCTGTGGGTCCAGCAGAATTGTTCAAGCGTTCCATTTCCATGGACGTGATCACATTGGGGTATGTACCATATCCATATTCTTCCATTACAGATGGATCAAAGTGGTCAAAGCCGGTAGAAACGATGATCGCCCCGACATCTTCCCAGGTGACTTTGTCTTCCATGGAAAAATCAATTGCTTCGAGCTTTCCACATGCTTCCACGCATTTGTAGCAGTGAATGCAGTGTTCCATGTCTATTGTGTAGCGTAGAGGAACCGCCTGGCTCATGGGAACATAAGCTGCTTTACGAGGCGCCAGATTCAACTCGAAATAATTAGGAACCTCAATTGGACACACTTTCGCACATTCGCCGCATCCATTGCACTTATCAGTATGAACGAATTTGCTTTTTTCTCGCAGTTGGACCTTGAAATTACCAACGAAACCCTCTACCCGCTCCACTTCAGTGAAGGCTTTTATCGTGATGTTGGGCTGACGCGCCGCGTCAACCATTTTTGGGGCGAGAATTCATATGGAGCAGTCCATCGTTGGGAATGTCTTATTCAGCTGCGACATCACTCCTCCGATGGTAGGTTGTTTCTCCACAAGTATGGTCTTAATTCCCTGTTCCGCCAAATCAAGCGCACAGCTGATTCCTGCGACCCCTCCTCCAATGACCATCGCTTTTTTTGTTACCGGGACTTTGATCATGTCCAGAGGTGTCAGGAAGCTGGCCTTTGCCACCGCTGCAGCCGTAAGATCTTTTGCCTTCTGTAAGGCACCAGCTTTGTCGTGCCCGTGAGCCCAGGTGCATTGTTCCCGTATATTGGCCATTTCCATTAAAAATGGATTCAAACCGGCCTCAGCAACCGCTGCTCTGAATGTAGGCTCGTGCATTCTTACTGAACAAGCTGAAACAACGACCCGGTTCAATTTGAACTTCTTGATATCCTCTTTGATCAAAGTCTGGCCAGTATCCGCACATGCATAATATGTCTCCGCGGCACGGACTACACCAGGAAGATGGGAAACATATTCAGCCACCTCTTTGGGATCGATAACACCAGCGATGTTGGTGCCACAGTGACAAACATACACACCTATACGCAATTCTTGATTTTCTAATTCTTCAGCCATTTTGCTCCTGTGCTATGCAGTGTGTAATTTACTCTTTGGGTCCTAGGACCAGGTCTTTTGCAAGTCTTCTGCGCGCTTTTTGTGAGCGTTGATCGGAAGTAACTAGCTCCAGTGCGTCCTTTGGACACCACAACACGCACTGAGGGCCGCCTTCAATGCCTTCACATTGGTCGCAGATTTCTGCCAGTTTCGTCGTCGGGTTAATGTAAATCGCACCAAAATCGCACGCCTCGATGCACCAAGCACACCCGTCGCATTTGGCAGGGTCAATACGAATGATGCCTGTCTCGGGGTCCTGATGCAGAGCGTCTCGCGTACAGGCGACTACGCATGGTGCATCTTCACAGGTTCTGCAGGCAACGGCAGTGATCAATATCTCTTCTGCGCGTACAACTCTGATCCTGCTTCTGTAGGTGTTGAATTCACCTGCGTGGGTGTATGAACAAACATACTCGCACAGCTGGCATCCCACGCATTTATCATAGTCACAAGCAATGTACTTGAATTTTAAGTTTGTCGTCATGATCTGCTCCAATTCAGTAGTTAAACACCAATCTGCTCTGCGACATCCGGCATCCCGAGATCGACTAGTTTCTTTTTCGGGATCAGACCTTCTTTGGTCCAACCCTTTGCCTCGTAATATTGGTCTTTCATGTATTCCAATTCTTCTTCCGTAACTACATAGCCTGCAGAAGGCCCCTTTGTCATGGGATCATGGTGCCATCGATAAGGCAGTGCATCATCTTCGCGTTTCCAACCTTCACGAATGTTGAACGCTTTCTTAATCGTGTGGGCTCTTTCACCAATCAAATCTATGTCGTTATATTCAAAATTCCATCCGGTGGTAGCGTTGATCAGCGCTGCAATGCTTGGCCAGGCTCCTGATCGGTCAGCTTTTCCAGTAAAACAGCGGCGGATAAACTTACAAAGTGGAAGCGTGTCGT
Source organism: uncultured Anaerolineaceae bacterium (assembly GCA_964498605.1). Classification (GTDB taxonomy): domain Bacteria; phylum Chloroflexota; class Anaerolineae; order Anaerolineales; family Anaerolineaceae; genus JBGQAS01. Next base: position 9,609 of record CAZCHK010000050.1, read on the forward strand.
AAACAGCCGCATATTCTTCAGATTCACGTGCGTGCTTGCCCCTGGTTTCATCCACAACGAAACGGTCAACGACACCGGTTATGTCCACGTCGTATGCTGCGCTGCGATTGTGACAACCGCCACGAACGCCTACTGCAGAACCCAGCGCAAATGTTTTTAAACCTCGGGCATCATAACCAGGCGATTCCAGACCTTTTGTGTTCATCGCCCATTTATATGTTTCAGCTTTTCTCTCCTGATCAATGGTTCTGGATGCAATCCGGGTACCTTCTGAAAGTAACGCGCCAATCCCCTCTTTATCACGGATCATTTCTGCCAGTGTAACAGCCGCCTCGCCGTTTCCGAAATTCGGTTCAAATCCTTCGGGATATTTCTTGCACTTGAAGTCTTCTTTTTTGAATACTCCCTTTTCGAAACACTCCATCGCCCAGGAAATCGTCACACCCGTGGACATGGAATCCATACCGCACTCATCCTCGATATCGATCATTTTTATCGATGCGCGAAGATCACCAATCCCGCAATTGGAGCTGTTCGCGTAAAGTGACTCGTATTCAATGCCTGTTATCGCTCCTTTATATGGACCATCTTTGACCAGGGACATTTGCTCACATGCAATCGGGCATTGCGCGCAGGCGATCGTTTTTACCTTATGATGTTCAGACAAGTGTTCCCCGGAAATCTGCTCGGCGAATTCAAATGTTCCCTCTTGATAGTTCCTGGTTGGCAGCAACCCAAGCTTGTTCATATTCAGCATGTTCGTCACGGTTCCCAAGACACGGTACTTGGACGTGTGTGGACCTTGAGCTTGATCCGTGATGTCAAAGGACATCTTCATTAAGGTTTCGGGGTCAGCCACTTTAATGCCATTGGTCCCTCGTACAGATAATGCTTTTAGCTTTTTAAATCCCCAGATCATGCCATGTCCGGTTCGACCCGCCTGCCGTCCATCATTGGTCACATTTGCAATCCTCACCATGTTTTCGCCGGCGACACCGATTGTCATGGATCGAACCTGGTCATCATTGAGATCTACCCTTATCGCTTCTTCCGTCTCAAAAGTACCCATGCCAAGGTACTTTTTTGCATTGCGATATTCAATTCGCTGATCATCAATAAAAACATTAACCCATTCAGCGCTGTTGTTATGAAGAACCAATCCATCCCAGCCTGCCCGTTTCAATGCAATGGCAAACCAGCTTCCTGAAAGGCTGTCCCCGATCCAACCAGTCAGCGGGGATTTGGAAGCCAGGCCGAATTTTCCTCCCACGGGCACGGGGGTACCGGCAAAAATTCCATTGGCTACACAGATTGGGTTTTCTGCTGATAGTGGATCGCATTTCGGCGTAATGTTCTCCCAGCACAACCTGCTCGCCATCGAAACTCCCCCAATCCACATTTTATACCACTCTTCCGGTTTCTCCTCTACCCAATGTTTTCTAGATGCTAAATCGATATGAAGTATTTTGCCACTGTAGCCAAACATGATTCATTCTCCTTGTTAATAAATTCGTTTGGATCCACCTGCAAGGATTGACATTAATATCAACTGCTCACCATCGACCGCGAGTTCCTTCATAATTTCAGGTGTAATCATTTTTTTTCCATTTTTACTTAACAGATTCGAGGGCAGTAATTGCCTGGTTTTTGCATCAATCACTTGGTTCAGCAGTTTTGGAAATTCTTCTGATAATCTCGAAACGATATCATCATAGCTCATGGGACTCGCCGAGGCAACTTCACATCGAGAAGTCCCTGTCAGCACCCTGGATAATCCGATAAATTCAACTTCTACTTTAACCATCTCGCATTATATAATTAACGAAAATTATATCCTTAACTATCATGTCTTATTGGTCAGTAATCGGAAATAGATTAACTTCACTAAAAATGTATGATATCTATCCAGTTCGTTTTGCGCTAGAATTATACTTGAATAACCAATGAATCATAAGGAGGACCGATGCGTCTGATTGCGGATAGTACGAAATGCAGTGGTTGCAGGTCTTGTCTTGTTGCGTGTTCCCTCAATCTTTTTGGTGAAAACAATCCCAAAAAAGCTGCCATCAACCTGATCCCGCACTTTCCAGATCCGGGTGTGTATGAAGTCAAAGTATGCACACAGTGCGGAGAATGTGCTGCCGTGTGTCCGGTAAACGCGATAAAACAGGATGACCGTGGTGTTTATTATGTCCAATTTGATGAATGCATCCAATGTGAAGCTTGCGTTCCGGTGTGTCCTGAAGATGTGATGTATTTCTGTACTGAACTCGCGCAGTCAGCATGGAAATGCGATCTTTGCGGTGACTGCATCAAGGTTTGTGGTACTGATGTTTTCAGTATTGTGGAGTGAGGTGAAATCATGAATGGCTACGGCGGATCTATTTTACGTGTGAACCTTGCAGAAAAAAAGTTCATAAAAACACCTACACCCGAGGATATGGCTCGTGATTACATTGGTGGAAGAGGTTTTGGAGCCTATCTGCTTTACAAAGAAATCAAGAAAGGAATCGACCCTCTTGGGCCTGAGAACAAGGTGATCATTTCCAGCGGGCCGATTTCAGGACTAATGATCCCTGGTGCCGGAAAAATGGATTGGACGACAAAATCGCCATTGACCGGGGGTTACGCGAGTGCGTCACTAGGTGGGATGCTCACCGCTGAACTGAAATACGCAGGTATTGATTCCATAATTATCGAAGGGGAAAGTGCTGCTCCCGTCTATCTACTGATTAACGATGCTTCTGATCTGTGGGGAAAAGGGACTTTTGATTGTGAAAAGACTCTCAAAGATCGACATGGCGAAGAGTATCAAGTGGCAGTCATTGGCCCGGCCGCTGAAAAAGGAGTGCTTTACGCGCATATCAATCACGATTACGGAAGGCAGGCTGGAAGAGGCGGCGTTGGAACTGTCCTTGGTAAGAAGAAATTAAAAGCAATTGTCATCCGCGGGACGAAACCTATCCCGGTAGCGGATACGGATTCTTACAGAAGATCCGGGATGGCGCTTTACAAAGCCTGCAAAGACGCAGAGGGTTTAAAACCCTGGCAAACCTACGGAACGACTATCGTGGTGAGCTGGTGTGATGAAGTCGGCGCGCTTCCGACCAGAAATTTCAGCGCAGGATCTTTTGAGGATGGGAAGAATCTTTATGGACCTGTGATGCGCAATGAAATTGTCAAAACTGACAAAGGATGTTTTGGCTGCCCCAGCCCTTGTGGAAAATACAGCTACATGAAGCGCTACGATACACGAGTGGAAGGCCCGGAGTATGAGACGATCGGCATGCTGGGTTCCAACCTTGGTTTAGCGGATATCCAGGATGTGGCGGAAGCCAACAGGTTATGCGATGATCTGGGCATAGACACAATCAGCACAGGTGGAGTGATCAGCTGGGCGATCGAGTGTTTTCAAAATGGCATTTTTACGGAGAACGATACAGATGGATTGGTGCTTGAATTCGGCAACGCGCCAGTGGTCTTTTCTCTCATAAAGAAAATTGCCAACATGGAGGGTTTTGGGGCACTGCTTGCCTTGGGGACAAAAAAGGCTTCGGCAAAATTTGGAAAAGGAAGCGAGCGGTTTGCGATACAGGTCAAGGGTATGGAACAATCCGCGTACGCAACGCACAACGCCACCGCGATGCTTCTCGCGTACATGACCTGCGATGTTGGCGCTCATCATAACCGTGCCTGGGCAATCACATACGATCTGGCCGTAGGCCGTGACAAAATCGTTCCAGAGAAAGTTGCCAAAGTGATCTGGTTCCAGAATTTTAGACCGATGTTTGATGTGCTGGGAGCCTGCAGGCTTCAATGGGTCGAGCTGTCCATTGAAAGGGACCTGTATTGCCCAGCTTTAGAGGCCATTACTGGCATAAAAAGATCATGGGAAGACCTGGAAAAAGTAGGAGCACGAGTCTGGAATCTGACCCGATTGTTCTGGATCCGTGAGAATGAAGGTTTTGGTCGCAAATGGGACATGCCAGCGCGAAGATTTTTTGAAGATGCCCCCAAGACAGGCGTTACCAAAGGCCAAATTACGAAGCTCGAAGACGTTGAGAAACTACTCGACATGTACTACGAGCAGCGCGGCTGGGATTCCAACGGCATACCGAAGACTGACACACTGGTTGAATTAGGTTTGGGAGAATTTGTTGAGCCATAAACATGCTGTTCTTCACCCTATCGGGATGCTGAAGCAATATACCCATGGGCAAAGTGATGTTCCTATTGAGCCAGGACGAACGGTAAGAGATGTTTTTAACCAATTATGCATCCCTGCCCATGTTGTTGCACTTGTCCTTGTCAATAAGGAAGTTGTCTCAAAGGATTATTTGATCAAGCAGAATGATTATATTGAGATCATGGCCGTGCTTGGCGGTGGATAACTCGTACTGGTTGTTTATAAATGACCCGATCGAAAATCGGGTCATTTAGTCATAAATTGGAACTGAGGGTAAATTGCAGACGATTCACGTTATTTCACACACACACTGGGATAGAGAATGGTATCGGCCTTTCCAGGTTTTTCGATTGAGACTGCTTCAATTGGTAGATAAGGTCATATCAATTCTCGATAACCATAGCGAATTCAAACATTTCATGCTCGATGGCCAGACAGTTGTTTTGGAGGATTATTTAGAATTAAGACCTGAAAAAGAACCCGTACTGCGGCAGTTCATTTCTGAAGGAAGGATCCTGATCGGACCTTGGTACGTGCTTCCTGATGAGTTTCTCGTCAGTCCAGAAGCGCACATTAGGAACCTTCTTAAAGGGAAAGCCATCTGTGATCATTTTGGTCAACGCATGATGATCGGATACATTCCTGATCCCTTTGGTCACATTGGCCAGATGCCGCAAATTCTAAAAGGTTTTGGAATAACAAAGGCCTGTTTTCGGCGGGGGCTTGGTGACGAACCAGTTGAACTGCGATGGCGGTCGAGAGATGGCAGCGAAGTTCTCACTTCTTACCTGAGAGACGGTTACGATAACGCTGCCTGGCTGCCATTGAATGACCCGGATCTATTCATAGATAAAAGCCTGACAGTAGGGCAATCGTTGAGCAATTATTCCGTCTCCAATAATTCTCTATTTATGCACGGCACTGATCACATGTTTCCCGGGGTAGACCTGCTTTCTTGCATGCAAGAATTCAACGAAAAAATGGGATTGACACATCAGATGATTCATTCCACTTTACCCGATTATTTTGATCAGTTGGCAATGGAGAATGAAATAGCAGACGCAAAATTACCTGTCGTGATTGGAGAATTGAGAGAGTGCAAAAGACACGAATTATTGCCTGCGGTGTTGTCAGCGCGTATGTGGATTAAACAAAGAAATCACTACTGCGAGAACTTGCTCGAAAGATGGATTGAACCATTCTCCGCGATGTGTTTTAACAACTCAGCTTCTGGCCGTGGCTTTTTCCAAGATCAAAAACCGATCATTGATTACTGTTGGAAATTACTGATGCAGAACCACCCCCATGACTCCATTTGTGGCTGTTCGATTGACGAGGTACACGATGAAATGGCTTTGCGGTTTGATCACATCGAACAAATAGCTGGTGCGCTGCTTGAAAATTATTTTTCAGAAATTTCCGCAACGATCGATCACTCCGCGTATACAAACCAGAATGAGTTCCCGCTGATCGTGTTCAACGCGTCACCGTACAAGCAATCGAACCTGGTTGAAATCGTGGTACCGCTTCCTGCTGGAAACAAGAGCATAGCTGTGGTGGATACTGAAAACCATCCTATCCGATCCGACATTATGTATTCAGATGCGGAAATTCTATTTGAATTCAGATTTGATCGCGACTCTTTACAAAGTTCGCTGTCCGCGATCCAGGGTGGCACGATATCAGGCTTTACGATTATGGACGCTGCGTTTACTTTTGAAAATGGCAAAGTCGAAATACACCTTGTTTTGAATAAATCGGGAGCTCCATGTGCTGAAAAATTGGAACAGCTCCAAAAAACCGTTCTTTCCTTCCTGTCCGACAAAGATATCCAGGATTATCACATAATCGCGACCACATCCAACAAAGCTATCATCCGCTATGTTCCTGCGGATGTGCCTGGATTAGGTTACAAAACCTATAAAATTGTGCCTGGTCGGAGAATTGAGAAAAGAAAAATTACTCCTTCGGATGAAAGAATTGAAAATGATTTCTATTCAGTAAGAGTTGAAAAAGGAAGAAACTGCTTTGTGGTTTTCGACAAAAAAACACAACAGGAGTATTCCAATATTCACACCTTCGTTGACAGCGGTGATGTGGGAGATGAATACAATTTCAACCCCCCGGAAGTTGATCGTGAGTATGAAGCGGTGATCGTTGATTACGCTGTTGACCAAAATGAAATAGAGCAAACTATACATGTGAACTACGCCCTGCACATTCCTGTATCCGCTGCCGAGGACAGAAAGCGAAGAAGTGAGCAGTTGACCACCTGTTCCATAAGGACCACAGTCAGGCTTATCCAAGGGATAAATCGAATTGATTTTGCCACGGAAGTTGACAACAGAGCAAAAGATCATCGTCTTCGGGTGACCTTTTCTGCTTGTGAAAGCGCGGAAACTTATTACACTGATAACCATTACGAAATTGTAAAAAGGGCGATTGAAATCCCTCGGGGGGAATCTAACTGGGTGGAGCAACCTCGGCCTGAAGTACCGCAGCGCTTGTTTACGGTTGTGCATCATGATAACCGGGGGCTAATGTTGATCAACAAGGGTTTGCCTGAAGTCCAGGTTCTGTCAAAAGGAGCGGACTCGGAAATCGCGTTGACGCTGCTACGCTGCGTTGGATGGCTCTCCCGAGACGATCTCTCACTGCGGCCACGTGGTGCAGGTCCTTTGTATCAAACACCCGGAGCCCAAATGCTTGGTGTTTATTCCT
>CAZCHK010000051.1:0-14975 GCA_964498605.1 uncultured Anaerolineaceae bacterium
TTGACCGGTTCACTTTTCAAGTTAACAGCAGTTCACTTTTCAACTTTTCCTAACACCCTCCTGTCGGGTTTTAATCAGTGACAATTATCCTGGGAAGAATCAGATTGTATTGGAAATCAGGTCTCAAGGCTGTGCATGTTAAGAACAATAAGCCAAAATTTGAGGTGTTTTGTCATCAGGTCGTGTAGGATTACTCATTATAATGAAAACACCCACATCTATTAATCATCAGGAGCTGAACATGAAACTCACACGCAATGTCCTTCTCTTCACGCTGATCCTGTTGCCCGCGCTGTGTGCCTGCGTTTCTACGGATGTTCAAACCATTCCACAGGAGCCCACGCTGGAACCGACAGCCGAACCTGCCCCGCAGAAAGTGATCAGGCTGTACTTCAGCAATGCCAACGGTGACCTGTGCTACGCCGACACGCATTACATCGAGGTCAGCGTTCCGGAGGCTCAGTACAACGCTGAAACCGCCATCCAGCTGCTGTTGACTCACACTTTTACAGAAGAGGAGCTCGCCGCGGGTTTTTATTACGACCTGGACTGGCTCAATTTTGGATCCCTGGAGACGGTCATCGACGAGGACGGTTCCCTGGCAGGAAGCAGTCAGCAAACTGAGATTGGCAAGGAATATCTGCGCCTGCGCCTGGTGGATGACACGTTTGCTTTCGTCATGGGGGAAGAAACAGCGGAATACATCAACTGGGCGAATGAATCGAAATCCGCCACCGGCATGGAGGTCGAAGGCGGTTTTTGCTGGCTTCAGGAGATCGCCTCCCAGATCGACGCCACGCTGCGCCAGTTCCTGCCCACATACGTCTCGACCGTTCAATACTGGCACGACGGCAGCTCACCCTATATAGACCTGTACTATGCCGATACCGGCTCGGTTCAATAAGGTTAACATGTGAACGATAATCATCAAGCCCTCGCGATAATACATGGGGGGCTGTGCAATGTGAATTGCCGCGATAGCCCCTGCCAGATTTCCATGACAGGAAAACACAAAACTCGCAAGCTGCCACCCTGATGGTGGCAGCCGCTCTTTTGTCTGACATTCTAGGATTATTTCCGCCTTGCGTTTATAATCATCATGTCAGGAAGAGCATATTTTTTTGATACGCTCCCCATGACAAGGAGCGAAAACATGTACTTCGAAAAACCCATCGCATGGATCAAAAACTCACGCGCAGTTCACCTCACCCCAGATTCCGCCACAGCCCAGCTCATACCACCCGCCCTGCCGCGCCAGGTGCGCCAGTTCCACCGCCAGATCCCCGGTTACCGCTTGAGCCCTCTCAAGGGTCTCTCCAACCTGGCAACCCGCCTGGGAGTGGGCGGCATCTGGGTCAAAGACGAATCGCAGCGCCTGGACCTGCAGTCCTTCAAGGTGCTGGGAGGGTCCTATGCCATCTACCAGGTCATCCGCAAACGCCTGGGCCTGACTGACCACGAAATTCCATTTAGTGAATTGACCGGCGGTTCTATGCGTCAAAAACTGGGTGACCTGACCTTCGCTGCGGCCACGGACGGCAATCACGGGCGCGGCGTGGCGTGGTCCGCCTCACGCATGGGTTTCAAGTCGATCATCTATGTGCACCGCTTCACTTCCCAGGCACGCATCCGCAACATCGAGCAGAGCGGGGCGAGGGTGGTGGTCATTGATGGGAATTATGATGACGCCGTGCGCCAGGTCTCCGCGGACGCGGCCAGGAACGGCTGGGAGGTCATTGCCGACACTGCCTGGGAAGGGTACACCGACGTGCCGCGCTGGGTGATGCAGGGCTACACCACCATGCTCAGTGAGGCGCAGGAGCAGCTTGCCGCGCAGGGGCTGACCAAACCCAGCCACATCCTGGTGCAGGCTGGGGTCGGGTCGCTGGCAGCTGCCACGATCGGTTTCTACGCCAACCTGTTCGGAGCGGAACGTCCGCGTTCTCTGGTGGTCGAACCCACCGAAGCCGCCTGCCTGTACGAATCCGCCAGGAGCAAGGACGGCGTCCCTCACACGGTCAGCGGTGACCTGGATACGATCATGGCGGGGCTGGCGTGCGGCGAACCCAATCCGCTGGCGTGGTCGATCCTCTCGGAGTGCGCGGACGCCTTCGCCAAGTGTCCGGATTACGTGGCGGGAATGGGCATGCGCGTGTACGGTGTGCCGCTGCGCGGCGACCCCTTTGTCATCTCCGGCGAATCCGGCGCGGTGACACTGGGCGCGCTGATGTACATCATGCAGCACGAGAGCGCCAAAGAGCTGCGCAACCTGCTGGGACTGGATGCGGAATCGCAGGTTCTGCTGATCAACTCGGAGGGCAACACCGACCCGGACGACTTCCGCTATGTGGTCTGGGAGGGGGGCATTCCCGTGCCCGAGATGTACAAAATGTATTCGCCAAGATAATAGATCTGGAAATGCAGTGGGGCGGGCATCTTGCCCGCCTTTTGATACTTCCACCGCATCTCTTTACCCCCGCAATGACAGTTTATGGAACACCCCAAATCTGGGGGTAACCGAAGGAACAAAGCATTCCCAGGTATTTCCCGTCCGGAGAAATGGAAATCTCCGGTGGATAATCACCTTTGCATAGATAGTTCAACCTGAACAGCTGCTCGCCTGTCTGCAGATCATAAAAGCCGATATCGTTGCCGTCCATGGTGTGTTCGCTGACCACGATCATGCGGCTGTCTGAGGAATAGGTAACATTCTTGTACTGCGACGAATTTTCTCCGTTCAACTGGTGAACCAGCGACCCGTCCTGGGTGCTCCAGATCGATATCTTATAGTAAGGCCAAAAATCAACATAGTGCGCAGCCACAAATTCACCGTTGGGTGAAAAGGACACCTCCCCGTTGTAAGACATTCGATGAAAATCCTGCTTATATACCTTTCCGGTGAATAAGAACTCTGGCTGGGACAGTTCAGAAACATCCCACACGTTTACACCACCTTCTTCAGACAAGGTTGCCAGCAGATTCCTGGCAAGATTAAAATCAAGGTCAGTGTTCCAGACTTCGATCCTGAGAAGCTCCTCCAACGACTGCGTATCCTGGATGATCACATAGGAATTCTCTGTCCAGCCCACCAGTCCCTCTCCCGGGTTAAAAAACCTTCCCCCGCACCAGTCAAGTTCCGTGAAATCACGCGTCACAATATTATGGTTGATGCCGGCTGTATCCAAATAGCGGAGGATAAAATCATCAAGAAGAAACGCGATCTCGGTGTTGTAGGGCCCGTAATACTCAGGAGCCGGGTCGACGGGCAACTGCCAATACCCGCTGTTGTGGAGATCCCAGATGAAGGTCGTGTTATTTCCAGACGCTGAAACGAGCAGGTCGGAATGAGTGGAAAACTCGATCTCCTTGCGTGACTCCTCCCGGTCGTCATCCTTTTCAAGGTATTTTTGGAAGGATCCGCTTTGCGCGCTGATCGTCCCCAGGTAACATCCACCATAAGAAAAATCAGGACACATGATCAAAGCGAATGCCTGTTGGTCAGGCAGCCAGATGGCATGCTGGAATTCCAGGAGGTCCTGATAAGGCTGGAATTCCGCCTGTACCTTGGAGCCGCTGCCCACATCGTACACCAGCAGCTGCTCCAGCACGTCGGTATAGGTCACTCCGGTAGTTTTCATCAGCAGCAGCTTCTGGCTGTCGGTGGAAAAGACTCCTGCCTGGATCGTATCCCCGTAATAATCTCTAATGCCCTGGCCTGCAAAGGTCACCTGGAAATCTAATTTTGTTCGATCCGGGTCGAACTGGTAGAGATGCACGTAGCCTTCACCGCCGTCGATCAGCAGCGACTGGCTGTCCGGCGAGAAAGTGAACATGATCCCCGGCAGCGCTGTGAGCAGCAGCCTGTCTTCCGCGCGGTATACGCGCACGTTTCCTTCCGAGGTCAGCGCGAACACGCTTTGATCCGGCGAGAAGCGAACATTCCCTACATCATACACTGTGATCGTATCGATCAATTCCAGGCCGGGAATGCTCCAGAATTCGATCTGGCTGCCTTTGATCCCGCCCAGTGTCTTCCCATCCGTGAAAAAGAACAGGTCCAGAATCCCCTGCTCCGGAATCTCCTTGAACATGCTGCCGTCCGCGTAATTCACGAGGGTCAGGTGATCCTTTTGAGGTACAGCCAGGTACTGGCTGTCCGGGGAGATCGCGACATGTCCCTGGGGCGTGTATGCCAGTTCATACTGGAGTGAACCGTCGCTCGTGCGGATCAGGCCGGATTTCATGCCGGTTGAGTACTCCAGGGACAGGTCTTCATTTGGCACAACCGAACAGTAACCGGTGTCATACGCCGGGTCGACACAGCGGAATTGAGCACGGGATATCTCTTCTCCACCCGGAAAGGACCAGACATACCCCTGGCTTTTGTCTCGGGCAGTCAACTGCTCCCCATTCTTAATGAAGGTTACGAATTCCGCCTTCATCGCAGTTGGCAGGAAGAACGCCTGCGACAGGCTGTCCGCATTCAGCACAAGCACGCCGTTGGAGGTACCCAGCACCAGGTATTCACCATCCGGCGAAAGTTGCATGTTCAGCAGGTCGCCTTCTCCCAGGCTGGCCAGACGCTTGATCTGGCTGACATTTTCAGGCGTGATCGGTCCTGATACTTGAGGTACAACTGGAGCCGGAGTGAGCGGTCGCGGTGATGATGGCGTGGGGATGAAGGTGGGAGTAGGTGCCACAGCGACCTGTGTGCTGGCAGTTCCAGCTGCCGTTTGAGGCACCCAGGCGCGTTCCTGCACATCGAACTGCATGCCTTCATCCAGCAGCAGCAGCGCGCCATTAATAACGGACAGGCGGCTGATCTCATCGGCGGAGATCACCTCCACCGGCGCGTATTCTGGCTTTATCTTTTCCCCGTACACATCCTCAGTCGGGACCTTGCTCCCATGGTAGTCTTTTGGAAGCGTGTACAGCGTGCCGTCCACATTGAGCAGCCTGTAGATCTCATTAGGTTCATCCGGGTCGTCGAAAACACATGCCCACCATAAAACCGCGTCCTGTTCAAAGGGCGGTCTGGTGCTGCTGTACCAGTACTGCAGCCATTTTTCGAACTTCTCGCGCTGCCGCTCTGAGACTGCCGAAAAATACAGGTTCACATGCTGCTGCGAAACGAGCCCACCTGCGGGATGGATATCCAGGCTGTGGATGTCGATCGGGGCTGCTGTTCCGTTTCCACTGCAACCAGCGAATAAGAAGCTGAACACAATGACGAGGAAGATCAGACTCGAAGGCAGGCTGCGGTTTTTCATGTGTCTCCTTGGGTGCGCTTTATTATTATGTATGATGGGGAAGCCAAAGGCTGATTATAAATCAGATTACCTGCTGTTTCCTATCATTGTTCCTTTGAAAAAGGGGTCAACACTGCTGCAGGCACGTCCTGAGAGTGCGGTCAAAAAAAGGTGATCCTGGCTTTTACCAGCATGATGATCAAGGTGCAGGACGGGAATCCTGCCTACCCCTTGATGGATGCCAGCGGCTTGAGCGTGACGCTGATCTTCACCAGGTCCACCTGGTCCGCCATGACCTGCTGGATATCCTTGTACGCCCCGGGGGCTTCATCCAAACCGCTTTTAGAGCGCAGCCCGTGTAGAATGCCGTTCATCTTCTTCTGCTCACCTTCCAGGTCCAGCGAGCGCCTGGCTTCGTTGCGCCCCATGCGCCTGCCTGCGCCGTGCGCGCAGGACTCGAAGCTTTCCGGGTTGCCCATCCCCTGTACAATGTAGCTGGGCGTGCCCATTGACCCCGGGATGATGCCGATGGTATCTTTGGCAGCCCGTGTCGCCCCCTTGCGGTGCACCAGCACTTCCCTGCCGTAGTGCGTTTCCATGGCGGCGTAATTGTGATGGATGTTGATCTCCTGCATGCACGCCGCGCCTGTCTCGTCCGCCAGGATGTCCAGGACGCGGCGCATCATCAGGGCGCGATTGGCACGGGCGAACTCGCAGCAGTAGCTCATGGCGTCAAAATACTCCCGCCCGTCTGGTGTGTCCATGCGCAGGTATGCCAGGTCGGGCGTGGGAAGTTCGACCTGCTTTGCCTGGCACAATGCGCGCGCTTTATTGTGATAATACTCGGCCGTCTTCAGCCCAAAGTTGCGGCTGCCGGAATGCAGCATCGCCCAGACGTGCCCGTCCTCGCCCTCCTGGATCTCGATGAAGTGATTGCCGCCCCCCAGCGTGCCCAGCTGCCGCCGGGCGGACGCCAGTTCCTGCTGGATGATCGGGCTGTCGGGAGCTTTCTCAAAGCCCTGCCAGGCCTGGTCGCTCTTGTGATGCTCAAAGCCCAGCGGGATCGCGCCCCTGATCCTTGAAAGCACCCGCCGCAGGGCATCCTCGGCAATATCGGTCAGGGAGGTCTGCGCGGCGTACATGCCGCAGCCGATATCCACCCCAACCGCGTTGGGGATGATGGCGCCCTCGCTTGCCAGCACCCCGCCGATGGGCATGCCGAAGCCCTGGTGGCAGTCGGGCATGATGGCGATCCAGCGGAAGGCGCAGGTCAGGTTGGCGAGGTCGCGGGCCTGCTTGAGCGCGCCAGGCTCAATGTCTTCCAGCCACAGCTTGATGGGCACCCGTTCGGTGGTGATCGTTTTCTTCATCGCGTTATCCACCTTGATTGTACAACCTTATGAAAGCGTTTTTATCTACTTGGTGTAGAGGTCGAATTGCTGTGTCCACCCATTGGGTATTGCGCGCCTGAGTGCTTTCTCTCACTTGGCTCATATGCATTATCTTAGATACTTAGACGAGCCAATAGCGGCACATCACAGCCCGATGAGTACAGTACGTTAATAGAACAAGTGCTTTGCCACAATTATTCGGATCCAATGCCGATTGATTTTATGCGCTCCCGGGTTAATGAACATCCAACTGATTGTTTGAATTTTTCCTTGATATGTGTAAAATAATATCGCATTCTTTTTCAGGGAGGGTGCACATGAGCCTCTTTTGGAGCATCTTTTTGGCATGCCTGATAGGGTTGATTCTTGCTGTGGGTATGCTTCTCGTAATCCTTTATTCAAGAGACATCTCAGCTGCGCGAAAACGGGTGGAAAACCTTGGCAGCCAAATTGCCCACACAAAGTGTGGACCTGTCGAGTACATCAGTCAGGGAGAAGGCTACCCGCTACTTGTAGTGCATGGGGCGATCGGTGGTTTTGATCAGGGATTAATGGTTGCACAAAGTCTTCATCTGGTGAATTGCCGGATTATCTCTGTTTCGCGATTTGGACATTTACGCTCGCCGATCCCCGAGAATGCCACGCTGGATACACAGGCAGATGCGTACGCGTTTCTGCTGGATGAGTTGAAGATCCAACACGCTGCTGTCTTTGCCATCTCCGCAGGCACCACATCTGCTATTCGCTTTGCTGCGCGTCACCCTAAACGCGTTTCCATGATGGTCCTGTTCGGGCCGGACGTGCCGGGAGACACCATGATGGCTCTTCCACCCCGGTTTGTCTTTGATGTTCTGTTTCGAAACAACTTCTGCTACTGGTTCCTGATCACTTTTTTGCGCAAAAACATGCAAAAGATGATGGGACTAGTACCCAAAGGGCACAGACTGACAAAAAAGGATAATGATAGGATCCGCAATATCCTCATGTGTGACCTGCCCATCGATGTCCGAATTGATGGCGTTATTTTTGAAACCTACACCACCGCTGAAGATTATAAAAACCAGCTGGCAGATGATATCTCTTATCCTGTGCGAGATATTAAGACCCCGGTACTGATCGTTAGTGCGCAGGATGATCCGCTCTCTTTTCCTGCAAATGTCAGCACGATGGCATCGAAATTTCGCAACGCGCGCTATTTTGGCGTTCCAGATGGAGGGCATCTGTTTTTTAACCATGAGAAGGAAGTTCGTTCAGAGATCATGGGCTTTTTGGCACACCACATTCCTAAGTTAGGTAGCTGAATGACCCTTGATGATCAGAAAAGCTACATTAGAAAGTGGTGAAAGGAGTATCATGCTGCAAAAAAAGGAAATTTCTCGTTCTCTTGGCGGGCTGCTTGCCCTTGGTATCCTCGCTCGGATGCTGATCGGTAAAACCGCCAAAAAATATGAATTTCAAGAAGTAGAAATCAAGTTAAATCGTTTTGACCGCGTTGAAACTTATATCCTTTCACAAATGCGTCGTCTGCGGATTCCTGGTGCAGCAATCTCCATCATTCAGGGCAGCCGTATCGTCCATCAAAATGGATTGGGTGTATCCAGGCCGCATGGATCTCCCCCGACACCCCACACCCCATTTCTTATCGGTTCACTTACCAAATCCTTTACAGCATTGGCAGTGATGCAGTTAGTAGAAGCTGGCAAAGTTAAATTGGATGCCCCAGTTAAAAAGTATTTGCCCTGGTTCCGTGTAGCGGATGAGGAAGCTTCTTCCCGCATCACAATCCGGCATCTGCTTAATCAGACCAGCGGATTGCCCACTCTGCCAGGTATGTCCGAATCAAATTGGGACAATAACCGGGATGCCATAGAGAAGCAGGTACGTGGTCTTTGCAAAGTGGAATTAAACATTCCTGTTGGCAAGAAAATGGAATACAGCAACCTGAATTACAACATTCTTGGGCAGGTCATTGCTGCTGTCAGCGGTAATTCTTATGAACAGTACATCCAAGAGCACATTTATGATCCACTCGAGATGAGACATAGTTATACCTCGCGCTCTGATGCGGAAAACGACGGACTGGCGGTCGGCTACCGGCACTGGTTCAGCATTCCCGTTCCAGCACCACAAATGCCTTTTCCGCGCGGGAGCCTGCCCTCCGGGTATCTGGTCTCGTGTACCGAGGATATGTCGCGCTACTTGATCGCCCATCTCAAGGAAGGTCGTTATAAGAAGACTCGTGTGCTGTCCAGGACAGGTATGCGCGAGCTTCACAGTGGAGCCAGCGAAATGGTCACAATGGGCATTTCATCGGGGCTGTACGCAATGGGCTGGCTCGATACAAAGATCGGTGATTATCGTGTTTATTTACACGGCGGCAATGTTCCTGACTTTTCCTCTTATGCCGTGTTCGTCCCCGATCTGGACCTGGGCATGGTGATTCTTTTTAACGCCGACCCGTTCGGTTTGCCCCCAGTCATCGGGGAGATCGGCGAAAACGCAACCGCCCTGCTCACCGGTCAATCACCGCAGCCCATCCGCCTGGGATTTATCCAGTGGATCATGCGATTGCTGCCAATCATTCCGCTGCTGCAGATGTTCTTTGCCGGGCTTTCGCTGCAGAAGCTGCGCAGAAGTCAGAAGGACGCAGCACTTCGTCCTAAAGGCCAACGAGTGACATTTAAACACATCCTGCTGCGGGTAATTCCAAACCTGGCGCTCTTTACAGGGCTGGGGTATCTGAAATACAGCGGACTATTGGGCTATTTCGAAAATTTCATGCCTGATGTTGCTCTCGTTGCACGTGTCAGCGGTATTTTCGCTGGTATTTGGGCTTTTTTCCGCGTGGGGGTTTCCCTGCTTCATCCTCAAAAGAGAATCAAGTAAATGCAGAAAAGAGCACAACCATAGGAGCGCAAGTGACAGCACAAATATCTCGATCGGATGCCATGTACGCCCTTGAACTCGTTGAATCAATCTGCGTGGAAATTGGTCCAGGATTGCCTGGTACACCACAGGAAAAGAAACGGGCAGAATTCATAAAAGAAGAACTTGCAGCTCACCTTGGCGAGGATCATGTCCATGCAGAGGAGTTTTCGTTCTCTCCCGGCGTCTCCTTATACGGCCCAGCTATCAGTGCCGTGCTCATGTTGATTGTCGCAGCCTTGATCATTGCTACAAATTACAGTTCAGCCCCTCTGCGCTGGGTAACTTCCGCTGCGGCTTTGATCCTTTCCTCTGCGATTCCCCTGCAATTCATTTTCGAGTTCATCCTTGGACATGAATTTATTGATTTTTTATATCCAAAGAAGGTGTCCCAAAATATTATCGGATCGCTGAAAAGACCAGGAGACGCTCCGATCAAGCGCCTGCTCGTACTCGGTGGACATCACGACAGCGCTCCAGAGAATGCCTGGATGAGTTTGATGGGTTATGGTTGGTTCCTCTTTCTTTCGATCACATATTTCTTTGGTTTACTATCTCTTTTCGCACTAGGTCTAATCCAGTTCGTCAATGTTTTGATGAGCAGCGCATCCTCTCCTATCATCGGCCTGTTTGGTTGGATAGTGCTCGTCTTTCCGGTTATGCCTTCGATCTTGTATGCGCTGTTTATAAATCGAGGGGTGAAAAATGGCGGTACCGTTCCAGGAGCGGTAGATAATCTTTCATCTTGCGCCACGGTCATTTCACTATGCCGTTTCCTGCAGAAGTATCCATCATTCATTCCCGTGGGTACTGAGATTCGCTTTATCACCTTTGGCAGTGAAGAGGCCGGTTTACGAGGTTCAAGGCGGTATGTGCAGCGTCACCTGGAGGAGTTAAGATCTTTGGACACAAGAATGTTGAATTTTGAAATGATCGTGTCTCCCGTTATTTCCATCCTTACATCGGATATCAACGGAACGGTCAAAAATTCTCTCAAAATGGTCCAAAGCGCAGTAGAGGCTGCTCAACGCTCTGGTGTGCCGTATAAAATCCTCAATGCCTCCCTTGGGATGATCACTGATGCAGCACCCTTCAACCAGGCAGGATTGAAAGCCGTCCCCCTACTGCCAGTCGACATGCAGCACCAGTTTGCTTCTTTTTATCACCAAAAGCGGGATACTCCTGATCAATTAAGCATCGAACCATTAGAGAATGCTTTAAAGCTTGCGCTAGAGTGGATCCGGCACAACGGGGAGTAGTACGGTTTACCCGTCTTGGTTGTTATCGTAAAATTCTATTCAGCCGGTTTTAACTACAGTAACACCGCGGTGTCCACCCACCAAACATCTTGATCAAGGGCAAGGAACATATACCTGCCATCCGGTGAAATCGTGGCGCCACCTGCCATGTTGTTAAATCCGTGCTCCTCCAGATCGACAGCATCACCCCATTTCCCGTCAGCCTGTTTGAAGCTGATGAACAGGTAGCAGCCGCTATCAATTTCAAACAGAATATCGCTCCCGTCCGGGGCGATGCAGAGATGAGCCTGTATATCCAGGTATTGATTGATATCTACCCGTTCCATACTGATGACAATTCCGTAATCGTGCATTACTTTGGCCAGCTAAGTTCTGCCTGTCTGAGTGTGGACATATCGGTGGTATAAATCTGACCATCCAGACTGGAACTTACACACATGCACTGCCCTGCATAAACCGCTTCTCTTTCCAATCAAATACTAATCGTGTCAATATTTCAGGTTTAGGTCTGACCAATCCGCACCTTCGCCTTATTCCATTGTAAAATACAAGCATGACCGCTGTGGATGAGATCAAGAGCCGCCTCGACATCGTGGATTACATTTCCCAGACCGTCAAGCTCAAACGCTCCGGGCGCAGCTATACCGGCTTCTGCCCCTTCCATCCCAACACGCGCACGCCCGCCTTCGCTGTCTTTCCAGAGAACGGCACATGGCGCTGCTTCGGTCAGTGCAACGAGGGCGGCGATATCTTCAAATTCGTCATGAAAAAAGAGGGCTGGGACTTCCCCGCCACGCTGCGCTACCTGGCTGAAAAAGCCGGCGTGCGCCTCGAGCCCCTCACCCCCCAGCGCCAGCAGGCCGAGGAGGAGCATGCCCGGCTGCGGTCTCTTCTGGAAGATTCGGTCATCTTCTACCGCAACCAGCTCACCCAGACCCCGGCGGGAAAACCCGCGCTGGAATTCCTGCTTCGCCGGGGGCTCACCCCGCAGACGATCGAGACCTTCGGTCTGGGTTACGCGCCACTGGGCTGGGAAAATCTCCTCAACTACCTTACAACAAAGGGGTACTCGCCCAAAGAAATGGCCGATGCCGGCATGGTGCTGGAGCGCTCCGCTCGTGAATCCGGCACGCAGCCCTACCGCGACCGCTTTCACAACCGCGTGCTCTTCCCCATCCGCGACGGTATGGGCAAGATGTGCGGTTTCGGCGGGCGCATCCTTGATCCCAACGACGTGCCCAAGTTCCTCAACTCCCCGCAAACCGTCCTTTTCGATAAAGGGCGCCTGCTGTACGGCCTGGACCAGGCCCGCAAAGCCATCCGCGCCGCTGAAGAAGTGGTCATCGTGGAGGGCTATCTCGACGCGATCGTCCTGCACCAGGCAGGTTACCAGAACACCGTGAGTCCCATGGGCACCGCGCTCACTGAGGACCAGTTCCGCCTGCTCAAGCGCTTCACCCGCCGCATGACACTTGCCCTGGATGCTGACGCTGCCGGAGCCAAGGCCACCATGCGCGGACTGGAGATGGCACGCGAGACACTCGACCGCGGCAGCGAAGTGGCATTCGATTCACGAGGACTGCTGCGCTACGAAATGCGCCTGCAGGCGGATATCCGAATCACCCAGCTCCCTGAAGGCAAGGATCCTGACGAGGTGGTTCTGGAGGACCCGGCAGCCTGGCAGAAGATCCTTGATGAAGCCAGGCCCGTGGTGGAATACGTCATGCAGACGCTGGCAGCGTCTCACAACCTGGAGGACGCCAAGGAGAAACGCGTAGTCGCCGAGCAGGTCCTGCCGCTCATCGCTGATATTCCCAATCCCATCGAACGCGACACTTACCGCCAGCGCCTGGCGCACCTGTTGAAGATCGACGAACGCGCCCTGGGCAGCGCGGTCACGCTGCAATCCTCCCACCGTAAAATTCCGGTGAAAATGAAACCTGAAAGGATGACCCCCTCTTCGGCGCTGAGCGAAGCAAAGATATCACGCGCAACGGAGATGGAGCGCCATGTCATCGGCTATCTGCTGCAGCAGCCCGAGCGCGTGTACAACCTTGACCGCAGGCTGCAGGCGGTGGGACTGGAGAGGGTCAGCGAGGCGGACTTCCTGCACAGTGACCACAACCGCCTGATGGAGATCATCACCTCCGCCCTGCTGCAGGACTCATTGGAACCGCTGGAAGCCATGCGCCTTTCCATGCCCGAGGAACTTGGCGAGTCCGCCAGTCAGATTACCCCCCCTGCGGACGAAAAACTGGACCCAAGGCGCCTGCTTGACGATATCCTGCGAACCATCATAGAGCTGCGCCGTCTGCGCCTCAACGAGAGCGTCAGCCAGCTGCGCTACATGCAGGAAGAGCTGGTCTCCGGTGATGCCGTGGAAGAACTGCGGGAGATCAACCGTCAGGCCCTGGAGCTGACCCGGCAGCGCAATAAACTCGACTCTGCCTTTCACAAAGCGTTTACCGCCTGATCGCGCTTGACTTTCTCCAAAATTTTCTATGATATAGTATTAACATGGTTGCAAGAACTGGCAGCGTCCCCCGCAAGAAAAACACCGCTCCTCCGGAAGGTCCCAGCCTAAGTAGCGTCCTGCCAGAGCTTCCCGACAGCCACGGCGTGTCCATTCCAGAGACGCAGGTGGATGCCAGCGGGCTGGACAGTGAACTGCTGACACAGGACGAGCCGAATGAACCCGCGCTGGACAAAGCCAACGACGAGTGGGCCGAGCTGATCAGCGAGGACCCCCTGGAAGTGCTGGAGATGCCGGTGCTGACCGCCGAGCTGACTGACGACCCGGTGCGTCTTTACCTTAAAGAGATCGGCCTGATCGGGTTGCTGGACGCGGACAGTGAGTTCCGTCTCTCCACGCGCATCGAGGGTGAGCGCCGCCTGAGCAAGCTTCTGCAGTCCCTCAAGAAGAAGAGCGCCCGCGCTGTTCCCATGGCAGATTACTACGAAGCGCTCATCCGCCAACTGGTGGACGCTTGGAAGCTGGCCCGCAAATCCGCGGACACGGTGGGTGAAGAGAACCTGCCCGACATGAGCCTGGCGCTGAGCGAGGCACAAATGCTTCGGGAGGGCTGGCGGGTGGATGTGCCATCCTACATGCGCACTTACTTTGACAACGGCACGTGGGGCAAGGACCACAATTGGGAAGTGCTGGTGCGCCCTGCGTTTGAGACTTTCATTTACCTTTACCTGCTGCCAACCGAAGTGGCTGAACCTCTCCTGGCAGATATTCATAAAAAAGGTTTCCTGCCCGGCATCGCCTACCTGCGCAGCCATGCCCCGGTCAAAACGAAAGCAAGCACCGAGATCGATCAGATCCGCAATTGCGGTGAGGAAGCCAACAACGCGCTCATCCGCTCCAACCTGCGCCTGGTGGTCAGCATCGCCAAACGCTACCTGGGCAGGGGCATCAGCTTCCTGGACCTGATCCAGGAGGGCAACCTGGGGCTCCTGCGCGCGGTGACCAAGTTCGACACCACGCGCGGCTACAAATTCAGCACCTATGCCACCTGGTGGATCAGGCAGTCCATCAGCCGCTACATCGCTGAACAGGCGCGCACCATCCGCATCCCTGTGCACCTTTTTGAAGCCATCACCCGCCTTTCGCGCGTTCAAAGACAGCTGGTGCAGGAACTTGGACGCGAGCCTTCCATCGACGAGCTGGCGCTGGCATCGGGTTTCATGACCGACGACGATGTCATCGCGGTGCGCAGGAGCCGCTCCGAGAAAAGCATGCTGGATCCGGACGTGCAGCGCCGGTGGATGTTCGCCACCGCCAAAACCCAACGCATACTGCAGTCGGCCGATGAGCCGGTGTCACTGGAGCGCCCGGTGGGGGACGAGGATAGCTCGCAGCTGGGGGATTTCATCGAAGACGCCGACGCGCTGGAACCGGTGGACGCCGCGGCGCGCGAGATGCTCAAAGAACAGGTGCAGTCAGCGCTGGCAGCATTATCCGAACGCGAGCGCCAGGTGCTCGAGCTGCGCTTCGGTCTGCTAGACGGCAAGGATCACACGCTGGAGGAAGTCAGCCGCTACTTCAATGTCACCCGCGAGCGCATCCGCCAGATCGAAGCCAAAGCGCTGCGCAAGCTGCGCCACCCTACCAGAAGCCGTCTGCTGAGAGAATATCTGGGGTA
>CAZCHK010000052.1:0-13783 GCA_964498605.1 uncultured Anaerolineaceae bacterium
CGTGTTCTGGAACACATCCACGGCAGGCTGGTACACGGATGGCGGGGTTGGCGGAGTTGGCATTTTCCGCGAGGACACCGCCTGGACACCATATGGAACGATACCCATCCAGATCAACACCAAGACCTACACAACGACGACTACCATCACCACGCACACCCCCAATCCATCCACCCCCGGTCAACCTATCCCGGTGAATTACACGGTTGCTTCCGCAGGCGGTACGCCAACCGGCAATGTGACTGTGACCGACGGTATCAACAGCTGCACGGCGACCGTGGCCGCGGGTACCTGCACCCTGACACCCGCTTCCATCGGCACGATCACCCTTACGGCAACCTACGCGGGGGACGATGTGTTCATCGGCAGTTCCGGCACGGCATCCCACGTTGTGCGGGTGGCTGCTGCCACCATCCCCGATACAGGTTTTCCCCGCGGACGCGTGACCTCGCTGCCAGCTCGATCTTCTTCCTATTCGATGCTTGGCAGCCTGTGGCTTGAGGTCGCAACGCTGGGCGTGAAGATGCCCATTGTGGGAGTTCCACTTCAGAATGGCGAGTGGGATGTCACCTGGCTTGGCAGTGATGCCGGCTGGCTGCAGGGTTCAGCATTTCCCACCTGGGAGGGCAATTCTGTCCTGACCGGGCACGTATGGGATGCGCTTAACCGCGCAGGCCCCTTCCACGATCTGAACACCCTCAAATACGGCGACAGGGTCATCGTACACGCCTGGGGATCCGATTCCATCTACGAGGTACGCTCTGTGCAGCGCGTTCTTCCCAGCTACACATCTGCCATGCTCAAACACGAGGAGTCATCCTGGCTGACCCTGGTTACCTGCCAGGGATACGACGAGGACAGCGAGACATACAATTACCGCGTTCTAGTTCGCGCGGTATTGATCGAAGTGAAATAAGAACCGAGAAAAGCTGGTCATGATGACCAGCCTTTTTTTTGTTGGTGCTAGCCGGGGCTGAAAGATCGGAAGAATTTCTGCCTCTGCGCGTCAGCAGCAATTAGGCTGGCTTGAATTCATCCGGACGAACCCCCTGCGGATATCGTCGCAGCTGGCACCCCCTGCCCCGGGATAAGAAGCGAAAACAAATTTCCCCGCTTGTTCTCCTTCGGATGTTTGGTATATAGTACTAGCAACTCACAATTTATGGAGGTGATCATGCACGGACGATTAATAGTTGCGGTCATACTTGTTGGCTTGTGTGTTTCCTGTACTTCCACTCAGCCACCAACTCAGGCTGGACAGCAGTCTTTGCTTGATACCACCACCTCCTCGCAAACCCAATCCGTTTCGTTTGATCCCTCCAAACTCGGCAGCGTTGAGCGCAATATCGTCTATTGCACAGTCGAAGGCGTGGAGCTAAAAATGGATGTGTATTACCCCGCCTCGATGAGCGGAACCTGGCCGGTGATCGTGTACGTGCATGGGGGCGCCTGGACGCGCGGCAGCAAGAATGAAGGCGCGGGACTGTCCGACCAGAAGACGCTCAACGCCGCTGGATTCCTGTACGTATCCGTGGACTATCGCCTGGCACCCGCGTACCAGTTCCCGGCGATGATCGAGGATGTCAAGTGCGCCGTTCGCCACTTGAGAGCCAACAGCCTGATGTACAACCTCGATCCTGACAGGGTCGGCGCCTTGGGGGGTAGCGCGGGTGGGCACCTAGTGTCCCTGCTGGGAGTGACAGATGCGTCCGCAGGTTGGGATACCGGGCAGTACCTGGAGCAGTCCAGCCGGGTGCAGGCCGTGGTCGACTATTTCGGTCCAGCGGACCTGAGCGACGAGTCCATCAACAGCGCGGCTGACTCCCAATCCATCATGGAGGTTTTCGGTGCAGCAAGCCGCTCTGACCCACTCATGGCTGCTGCTAGCCCGGTCAGCTACATCACCCAGGATGACCCGCCCTTCCTCATCGTGCAGGGTGAAGAAGATACGGTCGTCCTGCCCGTCCAGTCGCGCATCTTCTACGAGAGACTCAAAGCGGCGGGAGTGCAGGTCGAGCTGGTGATGGTGCAAAACGCGGGACACGGCTTTGCGCCCAGCGAAAAAGCCATCTACCCATCCAGGCAAAAGATCTCTGACATAGTGACGGAATTCTTTTTCCAAGAATTACAGTAAAACACTGGAGTGAGCATTCAAAAATTCGTGGTTTTGCCACCACATATCATACATGGAATGGGACGATGGATCGGGTTCCAGCCATCCTCAAAAAAGCATCAGTTTCCACCACATACACTATCTTGCCCAGCGAATAGTAACTTATCCGTTCCTCTTGCCCTCATCTGTGTCCCGTTATATAGTAAGAATATCTTACCTCCGGAGGAATCACCATGACACCTGCTGCTCAAGCTGCTTACAATCTGCTGCGGGATCCATCTCAGTTCAAATGGTACGTCATTCCGCTCTTTGCCATCGTTGTTTACATCTACGCCAGCGAGGTCCAGAAAAAGAACTGGGCGCTCATATTTGCCGGCCTCGCCTTCTGGGGGATGGACTGGTTCAACGAGATCTGGAACGGACTGGTCTTCCATTTCACCGGTGTTGCGCCAGTCTGGGGCACCCCGGGCAACGGCTCGGCTTTCGTCATCCTCATCGGGTTGAATATCGAGATCTGCTTCATGTTCGCCATCGCCGGCATCGCCTTCGCCAAGATGCTTCCCCCTGATAAAAAGCTCAAGATCCTCGGCATCCCCAACCGCATCTTCTTCGCCATTGTTAACTCCGTCTTCTGCGTCTTCATTGAGGTGCTGCTGAACGCTGCGGGCGCACTCACCTGGGACTACTCCTGGTGGTCTGCTTCCGCCCCCTGGCTCATCTTCCTCATCGGCTACCTGCCCTTCTCGCTGGTGGCCTTCTGGGTGTACGACATGGACAGCGTCAAGAAGCAGGTTATCGCCGTCGTCTCGATTCTCGGCTTTGACCTGATCTGCCTGATCGCTGGAATCAGCCTGGGTTGGTTGTAACTCATCTGTTGCCACTACCCCCTGCGTCGACAGGGGAGTGCTATCTTTTTCCTGACAATCCTGGTTTGATAGCCTGACAGAGTCGGTTAAAATTCGCTTCATACTCGCTCACAAGGATCCAATGACCCAGTCCAAAGTCACCCTCGTCTCCTGCAGCAGCTACGATTTCACTGTTGTCCGGAAAGCCATCACCGCTCTCCTGAAGCCCTTTGGTGGCATGAGCAACTTTATCAAGCCTGGCATGCGCGTCCTGCTCAAGCCCAACCTGCTCTCAGTGGTTGATCCCACACAGTGTGTCACGACTCACCCGGCTGTTCTGCGCGCCGTCGGTGAGCTGGTAAAGGAAGCCGGCGCTGAGGTATGGATTGGCGATTCCCCTGCCAGTGAAAAGCGCGAGGGCAAAGACGCCTGGCAGACCAGCGGAATGGCGCAGGTCATTTCCTTGCTTGGGGTAAAACATGTCTCCTTTCGCAGCGCGGTTCTCAAGGAGTTGAACGGGCATAAGTATTATATTGCCCGTCCTGTACTGGATACTGACCTGATCATCAACCTGCCCAAGCTTAAAACCCACTCCCTCACACTCTACACCGGTTGTGTCAAAAATCTCTTTGGCTCGATCAGCGGCGGTCGCAAGCAAGAGCTGCACGTCCTCGCCCCGGGCGTACGAGACTTCTCCGCCATTCTTGTGGATATCCTCCAGCTCGTCAAACCCGCCCTCAACATCATGGACGGCGTGATGGGTCTCGAGGGCAACGGTCCGGGTGCGGCGGGTACCCCCCATGCCTACAACCTGCTGGCAGCCTCTACCGACGCGGTCGGGCTGGACACCGTCATGGCGCGTGCCATGGGCTTCCCGCCAAAGGCCATCACCCATCTGGAGATGGCGGGCAGCCGAGGGTTGGGCATATCCGACCCGGAGGAGATCGAGATAATTGGCGATCCTTCCCTGCTCGACTTTGGCCGACTGGATCTGCCGCGTTCTCCATGGTATGCGCGCGTGCCTTCGTGGATCAGCGCCCCCCTCCAGCCTCTCATCCGCGTCAAACCAAAACTGGAATCCTCACTTTGCACCGGATGCGGCACCTGCGTGCGCGCCTGCGCCTCAAAAGTGATCACGCCCGGCAAGCCGGTTTCGTTCGACCTGCCCCACTGCATTGGCTGCATGTGCTGCGTGGAAGTCTGCCCGGAGTCCGCCCTCACACCCCACCCTTCCCCGCTGGCAAAATTCCTCGGGCTGGGACACTGAAAGGTAATCTCAATGAAATACATGATCACTCCCATGACTTTGTCTGATTACGAGGAGGTGTACGCACTGTGGTCAGTCAGCCAGGGTATCGGTCTTTCAGATGCCGACACCCCCGCAGCCATCCGGCGCTACCTGGATGCCAACCCGGGCAGTAGCTTCGTGGCGCGCGATGCGGACAGTCGATTAATCGGCGCAGTGCTGTGCGGCAGTGATGCCAGACGCGGCTACCTGCACCACCTGGCGGTGGCAGAAAGCACACGCAAGTCAGGTATCGGGCGTGATCTGGTCAAGCACTGCATGAACGCTCTTAAAGCAAGGGGTATCACCAGATGCCACATTTTTGTCTACCGCGACAATACGACAGGGACTGTCTTCTGGAAAAGGATCGGCTGGCGCGTTCGGCAGGACCTGCAGATCATGTCCTGCGAGATCGAATAATCATAAAATATGCCCGGCGATTTTCAGATACCGGGCAGTAGACTGAATATTTCATTACTTACTTATTGCGATTGTACTTGGCCAGCCCCTGGAAAAATGCGATCGGACCGTAGATGATCGGACCGTAGCACACCCAGTAATACCCGCCTGAACTTGTAGCGGATGAAAAGGTCAGCGCGGTGATCAGGCAACCGGCAACAAAGAAGATTGCCCCAAAGATCATCTGGTTCCTGCCAGCTTTGCGCTCAGCTTCCCTCACCTGCTCCGGTGTCATGGTCGGAGCGTTCCACATTGGAGGCGGCATTGTTCCAGGCGGATAACTCGCTCCCGGAACAACTCCCGGTACAGCCGCGGGAAGAACAGGCGGTCCCGCTGGCGCAGACTCCGGCGCTAACGCGCTTGTATCCTTGATAAACCCGGTGTTGCCGTTTTCATCCTTGACCTCCACCCAAGTCGTCCCGTCCACGTCCTTTTCGTCCGTCTGGGTAAACACCGTGCCCTTGATGTAGCGGCTCTTTTCCAGCGCGGTTGGAGCAGGCAGGTCATAAACGATCACTTCATCCTGCTTCACGCTCACCTGCTTAAGGAAGAACACTTTCGTATCGCCTCGGATGAAGCCGCGTCGGTAATTGCCGTCCATTACTTCCACCCACTGCACGCCCTGATTGACCAGCACCCTGCCCAGGTCAAGCACTTCACCCTGCGCGATGCGCTGCACCTGTGGCGCGTTGTCCTCCATGGAAAGGCGTATGATGGCTTCCGTATCGAGTATGCGAGCTTTCATCTGATCCCTCCGAAAAGAATTCCATTGTAACAATATTGTAGCAATTATTACTGGAAAGAACAACGGTTTTGCGTGTCGTGTGTTTTCTACTATGCTACAATCAAAAAAAAGGAGCTAGCCATGCCTCAGGACAGAACCCGTAAGATCATCGTCGCCGGCGTGATGGGAGCCATTACCATCCTGCTGGGCGCCACCCGCTGGGGATTTCTCCCCTGGTTCAGCGGCATATCCATCACCATCATGTGCGTTCCGGTCATCATCGGTGCGGTGCTGGAAGGACCCATCGTCGGCGCTGTCATTGGTCTGATCTTCGGCGTTTTCAGCCTGATCCAGGCCGCTGTCGCCCCCATCACCCCTTCGGACGCTCTCTTCATTAACCCCTTGCTTTCTGTTCTCCCGCGCCTGTTCATCGGCCCGGTCGCCTGGCTGGTGTGGCGCGCACTCAAACGCTGGCAGCCCCTGGCGCTGATTGGCGCGGGTATTGCCGGTTCGCTGACCAACACGCTGCTTGTCCTGGGAATGTTCGGGCTGCTCAAGCTGGCTCCGTGGTCGGCGATCCCGCCGATCATCCTGGTGAACGGATTACCGGAAGCGGGAGTTGCCGCCTTGATCACCCTGGCAGTCGTTTCAGCCTGGTGGCGTATACAGCTGGGAAGAAAAAAGGGCTCTACACTCGAATAAAGGTCAGAGCAGAACAATTAGAACGCACGCGCCCGCTGTCAGCAGCATGGCGATCCAATCCACCCCTTTGAATCCAAATCGGTAAAGGCTCGTTCGGGTCTTCACGCTGCCGTATGCGCGCGCGTCCATCGCCAGCGCCATGCGCTCGGATTTCTGCAGCGCGGTCAGGAAGAGCGGCAGCAGCAGGGGATAGATCCTGCGTGCACGTTTAAGCAACCCCCCTTTCTTGCTTGTCCAGTCCACCCCGCGCGCCGCCTGCGCCTTGGCGGTCCGTTCCGCGGTAAGCGCCAGCAGCGGCAGAAAACGCATGGTGGCCTGCAGCATCATCACCAGATCATCACCGGGCAGGCCGATGCGTTTGAACGGTGTCAGCAGCGAGTTGAGCCCGGCCAAGCTTTCCGACGACGAGGTCACACAGCTGGACAGGCTGAGCAGCAGGATCAGCGCCGCAAAGCGCAGCACCAGCACACCTCCCGCCAGCAGCCCGCTGGTGGTGATGTGCAGGAAGCGCCACTGCCACAACGCTTCCGTACTTTGTACGACAGGTGTCAGAAAAACTTGCAGGATCGCCAATACTACCAAGAACGGCAGTGGCACGATCAGCGACCGGTACGCGTAGCGGATTGGTATCTTCGCAATGAGTATTCCCGCCACCGCCAGAGCCAGGGCTGCCACCAGTCCCCAAGCGCTCTTTGTCAGGGTGATGGCGAGGATCAGCGCCGTAAAGGATAGGATGCGCGCGCGGGGATCCAAGCGGTGAACGACCGATCCGGTCGGCACGTACTCGCCCAGGTTGATGCGCTGCAGGAACTCAAAATCAGCCACGAGAGGCCTCGCGGATCTGTAGAAGTGCCGAAATGAGATCGTCCTGATTATAAATACCCTCCGGAATGCCCCAACCTTTCCCGCGCAGCAGTGCTGCAACCTGTGCCGTGAGGGGAGGCTCCATCCCCGCGGATTTAAGTGTCTCGCTCTGGGCAAAGACCATGCCAGTATCAGCGTTGTAAATTGAGCTGCCCTTGTGCATGACTGTCGTGCGAGTGGTGATGCGGGCAATGTCGCCCATGCGATGTGAGCTGAGAATGATCGTCTTGCCAGACGCACGCAGTTCCTGCAACAGCCGTACAACGGCCCTGCGCGTCAGCGG
The DNA here is from genome assembly GCA_964498605.1 of uncultured Anaerolineaceae bacterium. GTDB lineage: Bacteria > Chloroflexota > Anaerolineae > Anaerolineales > Anaerolineaceae > JBGQAS01. The sequence continues at coordinate 7,276 of CAZCHK010000052.1, forward strand.
ATCAAGCCCCGCGGTTGGTTCATCCAGCAGCAGGATCGGCGGGTCAATCGCCAGGATGGATGCCAGCGCCACGCGGCGTTTTTCGCCGCCACTGAGCGTCCAGGTCAGGCGGTCCTTGTAGATATCAAAGTCAAGCCCGACACCCGCCATCGCCTTCTGCACCCGCTCGCGCAACCCTGCGGTCAATCCCAGCTGCCTGGCGCCGTAAGCGATCTCGTCTCCAACAAACTGCTCAAAGAACTGCTGTTCAGGGTTCTGAAACACCAGCCCGACCTGCCGGCATACATCGTATACCGTGTTCTTTGGATCAGTCAGGTCCAAATCGCCAACCCTGACCCTGCCCCGGTCCGCTTTGAGCAACCCGTTGAGATGCTGCAAGAGGGTGGATTTACCGCTGCCCGTCGATCCGATCAGACCGTGAGCCTCGCCAGCGCCCACTTCAATGCTCGCGTGCGTTAACGCTCGGAATGCCAGAGGGGAGCCTTTCATGTAAGTGTATTCAACCTTGCTTGCGCTGATCAAGGATTGGGTTTTGCAGGATTTTTCTGCCTGCTGGCGGGTCTCTACCAATCCCCTGTGAAGCGGTGGTAATTGAACGATGGCGCCCAACATGTCGTCAATGGTGAGGATTTCCTGATCGAGCCCCGGCAGAATAGACCGCAGCACTTCTCCTAGAACGCGCGCAGGGGGCGGTTCCAATCCGTACTCGTTCAGGTCGTCGCGCGCGAACAGCTCCTGCGGCGTGCCATCCAAAACAATGTGTCCCTCGCTCAGCACGATCACCCGTTCCGCCTGGGCAGCCTCATCCATATGATGCGTGATCAATATCACCGCTATGCCAGATTCCTGCAGGCGGTCGATCTCTGCCATGATCGTGCGCCTGCCCGCCGGATCGAGCATAGCGGTCGGCTCATCAAAAACAACCAGGGCTGGTTGCATCGCCAGAACGCCTGCCAGCGCCAGACGCTGCATCTGTCCCGCAGAAAGCAAGTGTGGGGGGTGTCTGCGGAATGACTGCAGTCCGCTGATTTCCAAAGCCTTTTCCAACCGGGCCTGAATCTCGGGTTGCGGCAGTCCCAGGTTCTCCAACCCAAAGGCGATATCTTCCTCCACTGTCGTCGCGACAATCTGATCCTCAGGATATTGAAAGACCATCCCCACCGCGGCGCGTATCCTGGGAAGATTGCCTCGTTTTCGGGTGTCCAATCCCATCACGGTCACACTGCCCTGTGTGGGCAAGTAAAGCCCGTTCAAATGTTTCACCAGGGTGGATTTCCCGGACCCGTTGATCCCAACCAGAGCGACAAACTCCCCAGCGTGGATGTCCAGATCGATCCCGCGCAGCACCTCCAGCGAGCGCCCTTCCCGCGCGGGATGGCTGAATCGCAAGTTGTCGATGTGGATGATCGGGGAGGAATTCAAACCTGGGTCTCTTTTTTTAATAATATCTTGCGAAATTGTAACACGCTCGGGTGTTCACTGAATCAAATCGAGCGGATTCACTCTGCCTTCAGGGATGCCCGTGACCTTACAGTTGCTGTCATGTGCGAGTGTTCACAAGGGAGTTCTGACAAATGATTGGTAAAGCACGGCAAAATCGAGAAAATTATTACTATTTCAAAATTGATTTGACCAAATGCTCATATCTACAGGGGGTTTAAGAAAATTGGATGCGATTGATTATAATAACAATCGATGAATAAACCTGTCAAAGCAAAAGAAAAGAAACGGGGAAAGCCCTTTTTACTCCTCAGAAACCATGCTTTTGAGCTGCTGATCTTTTTTGTGGTTCTGCTCTCGCAACTATGGATTGTATTCATCCCTTCCAACAATCTTTTAAATTGGTTTTCTACTGATGACGCGTTTTATTACTATAAAGTCGCCCAAAACATCGGTGAAGGAAAGGGTTCTACGTTTGATGGCGTAAACCTGACGAACGGGTACCATCCTTTGTGGATGCTGATCTGTATTCCCGTCTTTCTCCTTGCCCGATACGATCTAATCCTTCCCCTGCGATGCATCACGCTTGTTTGTGTTGTATTAACATCTTTGACGGGCGTAGTCCTTTTCATGCTTCTGAAAAGGGTCCTTCGATCAAAGTACATTGCAACCGCATCTGCTTTTGTGTTTTCCTTCCTCCCGGTGATTCACAACAAAGTTTTCATGGGCGGATTGGAGTCAAATCTCAATGCGTTTTCCATTGTTTTGCTATTACTAAAAGCCAGTGATCTCTCGGAAAGAAGGGGGGAAGCTAAATTTTGGGATTTTTTCTCTGTGGGATTGATTGCGGCTTTTTCTATTTTAAGTCGGCTTGATAATATATTTCTCTGCTTCATTGTCGGAATCTGGCTTCTGTTTCCAAGGAAAAGTTTATCCTACTATTTCATGGGTTTCATACTGGCCTCAGTCGTTTCTGTGTTTCTCTCCTTTTTCCTTCGGTTGGGTTTTGTTGGACATTATCCCATTTATCTGAGCATGGCATATGTTCTCATTGCGGTTTCCTGTTTGAGTAAATTGATCGTTGGATATTTTCTGGGATTAACAGCCCAGACGCGCAGTCTCATGCCTCTTCGGGTTCTATTGACCACGTTTTTCAGCTGCTTAATCAGCGGGGGGGTCATTTTTTTATTCGACACTCTAAACCTGCTCTCCCACGTTTCGTATTCAGTAGTCTTGATAGAATTTGGGGTATCGTTTCTCCTTTTGTTGTTTGTGCGTTTTTCTTTGTCTCGGCTACCAGGTGCGGAGCATGCCCTCTCACCGTTACGTGAAATACGCCTGCACGGAAAGCAGTGGCTGCTGCGTGGATTGTTTTACGCAATACCTATTATCACGCTGCTGGGAACCTACGCGCTGTTTAATTCCACGGTGTTTGACACAGCGTTTCCAGTGAGCGGACAAATAAAGCACTGGTGGGGAACGATACCGGATGTGGTATACGGAAAACCTTTGCGCACATTCGCCGAGTTGTTTGGCTTTCCCGCTGACATCACCAATAGTCCCTGGTCCGGATTTTTCTGGTTCTTACCCCAAACTGTTCACGGGTGGTGGTTAGGGCTCCTTGTGGTGATTCTTTCCATGGCAGCTCTGTTCTTCCGTCGCAATACCCACAGCCCTATCATCTACATCTTGTGGGTCGCCTGCATGATTCATGTCGTTCAATACTTTGGAAGTTATTATGTTGGAATACGCGAGTGGTACTGGATCATTGAAATGGTATTGGCGATAATGGTGTGGGCATTTCTGTTTGACAATTTAGTGGATATACTCCCCAAAAAAGTCGGGTCCTGGCTGATCCCGGTGTTTGCCGCGCTTGCGTCGGTGACAGCGTGGTCATTTTTTTTGTTTGACATGAACCATAGCGGAGTCAATTTTTCTCCGGTCAGCACTCATCAATACATTAAAGATGCGGTTCTTCTTGAATCGAATTTTCCCAAGAAAAGCGTGATTGGTGTAACTGGAAGTGGCGCTGTTGGTTATTTTGTTCGTAATCGTACGATTCTGAACCTGGATGGATTAATTAATAGTAAGGAGTACTTCGACTGCATGAAGCTGGGTGACTGCAATGAATTCTTTGCGAACAACAGTCTTCAATATGTTTTGGGTAATTCTTATATGCTCACGTATACAGTTCCATACAAATGGTTATTTGAAAACAGACTTGAACCAATTCCTATGGTTACGGATTATGCAGTTTATCACTACGTTGATGAACCATAGCCGTTATCTTTTATTGGATGTAATTTTGATTTAAGGGTTGAACATTGTGAATAGTTCACACAAACATATGAAAGAAGCCTTGAATAAAAAGATTGGTGTTCACAAACAATCGGGGGGAGGGTTGGGGAAATCACTCATACTTTCTTTTGTTTTGGTACTTATCTTTCTCATCGGAGGTGAACTTGCGTTTCGGGAGGGGGCTTTCGCCAAAAGCCTTCCTTTACGAAGCCATGGACTCGCGAATATCCAGTTCGACATCAAATGGTTCAAGCTTCAGGAGTACTTAAAAGATCACGAAGGAGTCGACGTCGTATTTACAGGAAGCTCCCTGGTCAATACGGGCATTGACCCCGACATCATCCAAAGCCTAGTTCTGCAGTACACCGGACAAAAGGTGGGCTTCTTCAACTATGGCACAGAGGGTCTATCACTGCCCGCCACCCTGGCAACGGTCGAAATACTTATTGATACCGCCCACCCGGATGTCATCGTCCTGGCATCCGAGATGCGTGATTATTACACCGAGTCGGGGCAGGAGCTTGCGAATAATTACGTATCCAGTCCTTGGGTGCGGCAGAGGTTGGGATATTCTAACTTTTCAGGCTGGTTGAGCGATAACTCCGTCCTGCTGCAAAAAGCGTACGTCCTGCGCGACTGGATGCAGGAAGATTTTCCTGAAACGCACCAGCTGAGCGTCCGCCGCTGGCACGACACAAGCCCATCGGGTTACGAACCAGATAACCATGTTATGTATGACATCGAAGAACCCATCGATCTGAGCGATCCACAGATCAAGGCTGAGTATGACGCGCTTTATGGCTTTTCAGTCGCAGAGGAACGCCTGCAAGCGTTGCAAAATATCGTCGCTCTTTGCAAAAACACAGGTGTGCAGTTAATCCTGCTGGATATGCCTGCTCACCCGACTTTTTTTGGTTTTTTTGGTGGTGAAACAGAACACGCCAAGTATCTGGATTTTATTCAAAATTTTGCTTTCGAAAATGACCTGATTTTAATTCCAGCCATGCCTTACGAGAACGTGCCGCTTGAGGGCTGGTCTGACCGCATCCACCTCAACAGGGACGGCGTGCCGGTTTTCAGCGCATATCTTGGCAGCGTGTTTAATGCCCTTATCGACTCCGGGCAGCTCAATCCCGGCATCAGCGGAGCGAACCGGTGACCATTACCAGCCTGACCTTTGTTGCGTTCATCATCAGTAGTGTTCTGGTCTTCCGGTTGCTCCCCCAAAAACTGCGCATTGCCTGGCTGCTGTTGTGTTCTTTGGTCTTCAGCTCAACCTGGTCACTGCCGTTCACAGCTGCTCTTGCGCTGCTGGGCCTGGGAAATTTCCTGCTGGGAAAAAAGGTGTTTTCTAAGCGAGACAACACAAGAAGTCCGGTGTGGCTGTGGACAGGTTTAATCTTTAATCTTGTTTTCCTGGTATTTGCCAAGTATATGGAATTCTTTGTGCCAGGCCTGATGGACCGGCTGGAAGGGTTATCCATCACCTGGAACACCGCGTCGCTCACACTGCTAGCCCCAATCGGTGTCTCATTCCTGTTCGTGCAATGTGTCATCTACCTACTGGATATCTATCACCAACGCGTCCCGGCGGAGACCCGTTTCCTATCGTTCCTGGTTTTCCTTTTCTATTTTCCAAAACTGCTCTCAGGCCCCATCGAAAGACCAAAGGTGTTCCTGTCCCGCCTGGAAAACCCCTCACCCCTCAGCAAGGACCTGGTGTCGAGAGGGCTGGTGCTAATCGGCGCAGGTCTGCTGAGGAAAATGCTGATCGCCGATCCCCTGACCGCGCTTCTTCAGCCTGACTCGTTCATCAACCCGTCGCAGGTACCCCTGACTGTCCTGCTCTTTGATCTTTTGGCTTACGCGTTCGCGCTCTACAATGATTTCGCCGGCTATTCAAGCATCGTGAGAGGCGTCAGCCTGCTATTCGGAATCGAGCTGGACCAGAACTTCAATCTGCCTTACCTGTCGCGCAACTTCAACGAGTTTTGGAGCCGCTGGCACATCAGCCTTTCGGATGCGCTGAGGGACTACATCTATTTTCCTCTCTCGCGCTGGTTAGCCGTTCGCCTCCCAAAACGCGATCATGTCCTTCACGTGATCGTTCCTCCCATGATCACTATGCTGGCAAGCGGCTTGTGGCACGGTTTTGGCTGGAACATGCTCATCTGGGGCGGACTGCATGGACTGTACCAGGTGGCGGAGCGGGGCCTGCGGCTGCGAAAAAATTACACACCTATCCGTGAGCGGCACAGGGTTGTGAGAGGACTCTCAATTATCCTGGTATTTACCCTGGTTTTAATCGCCTGGATCCCGTTTCGCATGGAGTTGCCTGTTGCCGGAAAGTTTTTCAGCGCGCTTCTGCCCTCAGCGCTTCGCCTGCAGCCTTACCTGAACGAACTTTCCACTCTTCGTCATGGCGACCTGACCGCAAACTGGCTGCTCCTGCTCCCTGACGTCCGTCTGCTGGCACTCATGCTCTTCGCGGCGACTGCTGACATGGTTCGATACTGGTCCAAGGACGAGTTCGGTTTCCTGCGCTGGCCCCTCTGGCTCAAATCCCTATTCCTCAGCGTGCTCATCCTGGCACTTCTGTTCGTTTCACTGGCGACCTACCGGGCACCCTTCGTGTATCAGGGTTTCTGATCAAATAATTGTCATGATTGTGAAATGTTTTTTGCTCCCAAGAGTGATAAAATCATCTTCCCGTGTTGCACATGAGCATCTCCGAATTTTCATTACCGCAGCGTTTTAAGACCAACAGGAA
>CAZCHK010000053.1:0-12986 GCA_964498605.1 uncultured Anaerolineaceae bacterium
CCACGTGGTATGAGGGTTCGATTCCCTCCTTCGGCACCAAAATTATAACACGCCCTGTTTTGGGGCGTGTTTCATTCTATGCTACCACGGGGTCATCGCGGCGCATCGCCGGAAAACGCGCAGGAATCACCGCCAGCCATCAACGCAGCCGCCAGCGCCGGCAAAGAAAAGAAATCATCAGGCACACCGACCCCAGTGCCAGCAGCAGCAGACCCGGAGTGCTCAGGTCTTGGCGGCCGGTCATCGCGAAAAAGTCCAGCGCAATAAAGGCCACTCCCGTGGTCAGGATGATCGCACCACTGATGAACCCAACCCAGGAATAGAAGCAAAAATCGCGAAACAGTTTTTTCTTCACCTCAGTCCTCCAGGATCTACCATTTTTTGACCATCAAGGCTGACCGAGGTGTCATGGCTTTACCTCGTACGCCAGTACCGGTCAGCAAGGGCAGCGATCACAAAAACCGCTCCCATCCCGTGCATCTGGAAGGGATCATGCTGCTGTTTGGGTGGGGAGAAGTCAAATCGCTTCATGAGCTCGCCTGTTAATGATTATTATACGGATTTTCCAGGATTGTCAAAGTGTCTGCGCGCTTTCTTTACCTGGGTATTCTCCCAGGCGCTTACAGGTCGAGGGGTGCGGCGCAACGGTGCACAGGTTTAACTCCTTGATCATGCCGCCCTCCATGCTGATCAACACGACCTCACCGACATTGTCCGGTTCGCCCTGCGCCAGCAGCACGCAAGGCGCAGGCGGGTTAGGCGCCATGGCGTAAGGCTGCGTTTCCCCCATCTCGGCGTAGACTTTTAAATTCGGATCGGACCGGAAGGTCTCCATTTTTCCGCGAAAATAGTGCGCCAGTTCAGTTTTTGTCGTCATCATGGCCAAAACGACCTGGGAAGAATAATGGACATCCTCCGCCAGGTGGGGAATGATCTCCTCCGGATCAAGGCGATTGCACATGCGCGCGTACATGCGCAGAGCTTCCAGCCTGGTCAGTTCTTGCATTGGCACCTCCTTTGACCGTCCCCTTTCCCCTGTTCTGGATCGTGACCTTCTCCATTTTTTTCACCGTTCACGTCCGTGTGATGCCCCCGTTTCTGTCTTCAAAAAAGAAGTGTTCAGGGAACCTGTTCACAGCGCGGGGGAGGTTTGCGTTTCAATGTTTCCAAATTCATCATCCTGAATTGGGTCAACCGTATAAAGGGTTTCCTCATTTCATTTTAAGCCTAACTTCAGACGCAGGACAAGGTCCCTGTGCGCTTTCTCTGCGGCACGGAAGCCTGGCCTATCCTCCAACCAGCGACTTTGCCAGCGCGGCAGCCCGGCTGGCGTCCTCGGCGTAGCCATCCGCGCCGATCTTTCTTGCGAAGTCCTCCGTTAGAGGCGCTCCGCCAACGATGACCTTCACCCTGTCGCGTTTGCCAGCCGCCTCCAGCGCCGTGACAATATCCTTCATGTTCGCCATGGTGGTGGTCAGCAGCGCCGAGAGGGCGATCAGGTCCACCTCGTCCGCCGCAGCCACGAACTTTTCTATTGAAACATCGTTGCCCAGATCTATAACCTCGAAACCCGCGCCTTCCAGCATGATGCCGACCAGATTCTTGCCGATGTCGTGCAGGTCGCCTTTGACCGTGCCGATCGCAACCCTACCGCGTGCCTTCACGTTACCCTCTTTCAGAGCGGGTTTTAGCAGCTGCATGCCCGCCTTCATGGCCCGGGCGGAGATGAGCATCTCCGGCACGAAGTACTCGCCTTCCTCAAAGCGCCTGCCCACTTCCGCCATGGCTGCCACCATGCCCTCGTCGAGGATGGTCTTGGGATCGCCGCCCTCCTCCAGCGCGGTTTTGACGTTCGTCTCAACGGCTTCCATATCGCCGTCCAGGATTCCCTGGTAAATGTTTTGCAGTGTTGGGTTCATGTCGCGGCCTTTCTCTTATGATGGGTTAATTATATTGCTTTATCAGCCTGCGCATGCGCGCGCCGAACAACAGCACCTTGAAAACGTCGTCGAACAGGCTTGATTTCTGGCGCAGGGCGGTCTTCATCTCGCTCTTGTGAATATCGCTCACCGAAGGTTCCACCATCAGAGCCAGGCCGCGGTTGGTGGTCTTGATCCTCAGCACGTGCTCCACCCATTCATAAGCCGTTTTATAGTCCGCCACGATGGAGACGCTGCTGCAGTGGGGGATGATGACCGTCCTGCCGCCGAATCGATCCCACACCGCTTTGAAGTCCGTCTCGCTCACGCCGAAGTTGATGCCGCGCAGGTTGTGGATCTTTTCCAAAACACCCAGCTGGTGAGCGATGTTGCCGCACGAATGCACCACCACGCCGCCGAACTCTTCCGAAAGCTCATTGAGGTATGGCAGGCTGAACTGCTCATACAGGCGCGGGCTGAGCAGCGCCAGCACGTCCTCCGAAACGCTGATGCCCATTCCGTCAGGAAGGTACACGGGCGGAAAGTGCGCCGGCACGAACCACCTGGCGCGTCTGCGCATTTCGCGCGTGAACATGATGATCAGATTGGTCACCATGCGCATCAGGTGGTGCACCTCGCGCGGGTGCTCCAGCATGGCGACCATGAAGTCGTTGGTGTTCCACACCAGGTAGGCGCTGTCCAGCGGACCCTGCAGGTCGGTCATGGCAATGGGGTATTTACCGTCCAGTTTCCCCGCGAAGTAATCCGTGTAGTCGAGGATCTCTCCGAGCTGACCGGCATCCACGACAGGCGGCTGCAGGTCATACACCCTTTCGGCTGGTTCGTCCTCCCGGATCACGGGATGCGTCATGGGCAGCTGCTCATCGCAGATGGACACCTCCGCGCCGAAGGCGGACGCAAACACGCCAATGCCCAGGAGGGGCTGCACGCGCGGGATGAAGTCATCCCTGAAAAACAAACTCTGCAGGGTCAGATACAGGTCGTTCCAGCGCACGGATTCGGCCAGCTGTACGCGTTTGTCGGTTATCAGCGCTCGCAGCGACTTGCCCCGCTTGTTGTACTCGGCTGCCAGCGCCAGCATCGGATCGGCCGGTACAAACCACAAAGGACGCGGGAGATCCTCCAGCGCCCAGAGTGCTTCCCAGCGCGCTTTGCGAGTCTGCAGGCTGTTCCCGGACCAGATGCTGTCTGTGCTCATTATCATCTCCCGTGTTGTTGGTATTAAAAGTGTAGCACAAATGCATGGAGGATTCCCCCCTCCGCTTCCCAAATCACACCAAAACCTCGAACCGGAAAACTATCAGGGTTTGTTGTAAAAAATGCTTGCCCTGCGCCGGATTTGGAATATAATTCCGCCTGTTGTTTTTCTCCCCGAAAGACGCGTAGAAATCCTGAGGATCGTATGCAAAGCTGGTCGTTATTCCCCGTCATTGTCGTCGGACTTGCCTCCCTGACGGCATTGGTCCTGGCTGCCAATTTAGCGGTTAAAAAGCTCATCGGCATCGCCGCGTATTTCAATCTTTCCAGCACCTTCATGGGCATGACGGTGGTATCGCTGGCGACCTCCATCCCGGAGATCACGGCCCACTTCACCGCCTCCGCCAGGATCCTCGCCAACACGCTCGACTACCAGATCGGCTCCGCCATCGTGCTGGGTTCCAATATCGGATCGGACGTGGTACAGCAGACCTTTATCATGGGTCTGGTGGTGCTGCTTTCGGGTCAGATGATCTTCAAGCGCTACTTCCTGTGGAAGAGCATGATCCCCATGATCGCCTCGACCATCCTGTGCATCGTCCTGGGTATCGACGGTACCTATTCGCGCCTGGACGGTTTCATCCTCTTCGCCTCGTTCATCGGTTACAGCCTTTTCCTTTTCTTTGACGAACGCAAACACTACCAGAAAGAGGATAACATCCCCCAGGACGAGGAAGTATCCAACGGCATTCCAAAAACGCGCAAGCAGCTGTGGATCGATTCCGCCATTTCGCTGCTCATGCTGGGCATCACCGTGTGGGTCTCTTCGCTGGTGCTTTCTATCACTGAAATCATCGTCAACCGCACCGGCGTCAGCGGCTCATTGATCGGCGTGGTCACGCTGGGGCTGGCATCCGCCCTTCCCGAGCTGGCAACCGCACTGGCAGGCATCCGCCATAAGGAAGCCGGCATTTCGCTGGGGACGCTGGTGGGCAGCAATATCACCAATCCGCTCATCGGCATCGGCGGTGGCGCGTTGATCTCGCGCTACGCCGTTCCCAATCCGCTGATCCTGTGGGATTTGCCCTGGGAAGCGCTCACCGGCGCGATTCTGTGGATCATCCTGTGGGTCAAGAAAGGCAAGCTGTGGAAGCTGGATGCTCTCTACCTGATGGGCATGTATTTTGTCTTCATCATCCTGCGCGCATTGATTTTCAAAACGGATTTCTGATCCATCCAGTCGAACGCGAGCTGTTCCACTGTTCATCTGAAACATCAAAACGCCTGAGGATAACGAAACCGTGACTTCTTTATCTCTCTGTGGTTATTTTTTCTGTTTCAACTTCTCAAACTGTCCTTCAGTGTAGGCTTCGTATTCCACGAGTCTTCGATCCGTCCTCAAGTGGCGCGGGTCCAGTTCAAAGGCTGTACTGGGGGCAGGCTTACCACTAGCAGCTTCCCGATCCTTAAGCGCTTTTTTCTTCAACTTAGCGTTCAACCCCAGGAACTGCGTCATCAGGATGTAGAAAGGCGTGAATATCATCGGGCTGGCGCAAAAAAGTATCAGCAGAGGATCATCGTCCTTTTTGAGAAAAAATAGCGGCAAAAGGGCCAATATCCCACCCAATCCCCACACGATGACGGGGATGATTTCACCGAACTTCTTCTGACATTTTTCGCAAATTACATAGTCATGAATGTGCTGGCCATACCATTGGGTCTTCGTTTGGTATTCCTTGAAACCTGTTTTTATGGTTGTGGCCTGTTTTATGACCGTGATGATCCTGTGGGGATATTCATAGAGTATGTCCGTTCGTGAGCATAAAGCGCATTCGGTCATGTTTCTCTCCTCCTTGTTAGTAATTGGATCGAGTGTTGTCCTATTAATTTATAGCATATTTTTCTGGGTGAGTAATCAAAAAGTGTTGGAGGATGACCCATCGCCAACAATCCGCGCAGACTGGACCTTCCTTGGCCTCATTTTCATCCTCCTTCATTCTTGCTTTTACCAGGTTATCCACCAGGCGCAGGGTCAATATTCAACCCGCTGAATGATGCCAGCCCGCGTATGAGAATTTTTATGCGCATTGGAAAAGAAGAAGCCCTGAGTTATGTTCTCCGATTTACCCTGACAGAATTCGGGCGAATCGTGGAAGATTAATTTATACCTACAGCCATGAGGGGATACCGTGAGATCGTGAAAGCCGGGGTTTTTTCCTGAACCAGATTACGCCAAGAAAGAGATCGGGGCCGGTTCGTCTGCGCAGCACAAAAGCAGCCTATTACCCCCTGCGTAATAATTACTGCAGCGCCTGGCCGCAGTGCTGGCAGCGCGTGGCGCTAATGGGGATCCAGCCTTTGCACTGTGGGCACTTCTTTTTTACATAACCGCTGTACTTCCCTATCGCGTACATCACCTCGCCCAGTAAGCCGCTCATCGCCAGGTAAGCCGGGAAGAGCACTACCGGCATCAGCACCAGCAGCCACGCCCAGTCCGAGCCGCGCAGTTTCTTGATCGCCAGCATGAAGCCTCCCACCACGCCGTCGATGAACCAAATTGCGAGCGACATCCCCCCCAGAATTTTTCCCGCTGCGATCAGCACCTCAGCATTCATGTTGGACGCCGAGTTTTCGAATTCCTGCATTCTTTTTTTATACTGGGAGCCATCATGCCAATTCTCCTCCAGGATTTCCCCATAGGTTTTCATCTGCCAGCGATCGAAGCGATCGTAGAAATAGTCGTACTTCGCAGAAACCCCAATTAATGTAAATCCAACGATGACGAACAGAACGAACCACCAGCGGAATGTAGGTTTGGCTTTGTGTGCCGGTGTGTGAGCATAATTGGTGGGTGTTAACCTTCCCTGGGATGTCTGCCCTGTCAAAGGTTTGACGGTCGCGGAGATGGTTTGGCGTACCGGGCGTTCCAGCGGGCTGGTAACTGGCTCCAGGACTTCACGCGCTGGAATAGGTGGCGGTGGGAGGGGGGATCGCGGTGGAGGCGCTGTCACGGGCGGAGGCTGGGCGGCTGGCGTTGCCTCCAGTTCCGCCATGCGCGCGTGGGCTTCAACTGACTCCGGATCAACGCGCAACACCTGCACAAGGCAGTACATCTTCTCTTCGGTTTTGACGGACGCATGCTCGCTGAGAAGCCAGACCTCCACCGAATCGGGGTATTGGCGTGCCATGTAACGCAGTACCGCCCTGGCTTCAGCGGTTTTACCCTGCTTGAGTAGAGATTTGGCTTTTTGGATGCCATCCATGGGGTCTGTGATGTTCAGCATCATATGCGTAAGGTCAGCTCCCGTGCAGCTCTAATTATATCCGTCACACAGAAGATTAGCAGGTTTGGGACGGGTAACTTGCACCTAATTATTTTATTAAATCTGTGTTAAAACTGCCGTCGTATGTAACTTTTCGATTACTATTACATCCAATTACCTGAAATGGATACTACTTCCACACAACAATCTTCATCCTCTCAAGGCACCTTGCGTGATGTCATCATCATCGGCGGCGGGCCTGCAGGCTCGACAGCAGCCATTTACACTTGCCGTGCCGGGCTAAAGACACTCGTCATCGACAAAGGCCTGACTGCCGGCGCGCTTGGCATGACCAGCCGCATCGCCAACTACCCAGGCGTGGACGAGTCGATCAGCGGAGCCGATCTCGTGGAGCGCATGCGCACCCAGGCGCGCTCGTTCGGCGCTGAATACATCACGGACAAGATCATCGGGGCGGACCTGCTCTCCGCGGAGAAGACCATCTTTGGCAACGCAAACACCTATTCAGGTCGATCTGTCATCATTGCCAGCGGTTCAATGGGCCGCGGCACGCGCGTCAAAGGCGAGGACGAGCTGCTGGGGCGCGGCGTGTCTTACTGTGCCACCTGCGACGCGGATTTTTTCCGCAACCAGGAGGTAGTGGTGGCAGGCAGCAGCGATGAAGCCATTGAGGAGAGTCTCTATCTGACCAGGTTCGTCAGCCGGGTGTACTTCCTTTGCCCCACACCTGAGCTGAAAGCCCCACAGTACCTCATCGATGAGCTCAGCTCTCATCCCAGTGTGACGCTGTACAAAAGCGCCAGCCTGAAGGAGATCATCGGTCAGGGCAAGGTCGATGCTGTCAGGTTCAGTCGGCAGGGTCAACCCGAAGAGGTGTTGGATGTGAGTGCTGCCTTCATATACCTGCAGGGTGGTAAGCCCGAGACAGATTTCCTGCTGGGGCAGCTCGACAGCGGTGAAAAGGGCTGCCTGAAAGTAGACCGCGAGTTCCAGACCTCCATCCCGGGCGTGTTTGCCGTGGGGGATGTGCTGTGCGATCACGTTAAACAGGCGGTCGTCTCAGCGGGGGAAGGCGCGCTGGCAGGCATGTCAGCTGAGAAGCTCCTGCGTGGACGCAAGCAGATTGTCACCGACTGGGCGAAGTGACATCAGAAGATCAATACCACGCCAGAAAAAGCAACTCGGCGTGTTTTGAAAATAATTAAATTCGGAGTGATTAAAATGAGCGAACCCTTACATGTAACAGACGCGGCTTTTGAGCAAACCGTTCTCAAGTCCAAACTACCCGTGGTGGTGGATTTCTGGGCGCCGTGGTGCGGCCCGTGCCGCATGGTGGCACCAATTTTAGATAAACTCGCCAAGGAATACGATGGCAAACTGCTGATCGCCAAGGTAAACACGGACGATGACAAGGAATGGGCGATCAAATACGGCGTGCAGGGCATCCCGACCATGCTCTTTGTTGCCAATGGGCAGATCATCGACACGGTGGTTGGAGCGCTGCCCGAACCCATGCTTAAGCAGAAGGTGGAACAGCTGCTCTCGGTTGTTCCCGTCACCAAACCAGGTGAATGATCAGATGTTATCCTGATCGCGTCATCCTGAAATGATCGTGTTTGGGATCACGATATTTAATGGATGTCGAAGTTTAATTATTCGGTATGACAACGAACCAGTTTAAAGGCGGGCATTTTACCCGCCTTTTGTTCACAATGACAAACAAGATCGGGTGGGCTGCCGGGGCGTGGCGCTTCGTTTGTAGCGGACCTGCCCGCCTTATTTACCGAAATAACGAGTAGAAAAAACCGGCTAGCACATTTAAGATCATATTGATGATCGAAAACGCGCCAAGGAAGCACAACGCTATCCCGGCAATCGCCGTGAAGTAATCATACGGAGGTGGGTCCTTGACCATGCGGCGAAAACCCACGATCCCCAGGATCAAGCCCAGCAGTCCCGGAATGGCAAATAAGGTAAACGTGACCACGAATGTGATGATCCCAAATGTACTCGAATTCAATTCCCCTTTATGAAGCAGCCCCTGCAAGAAGGGCATAAGGATCAGGGCTCGCAGTACTTCAAAAACTACAAGGCAAATTCCTATGACCAAACTGGCTTTGGCCATCCCGTTGGATTTCTTCTGTCCCGACTGCGCCATTTGAGGCGGGTACGCGTTGATATCCGCTGCTGTCTGCATTTCTTCCTCCCACGAAATAAATTTATGAAGCAATTATACAAACACTGGATGGGAAATCAAGCGGGTGGGCTATTTTTTTGTTTCGATGGAGCGCGCCAGCCAGCGCAGTACGACGAACAGGATCAGCACCAGGATCAACAGCAGCGCTGAGACCGGCGTGGCGGAGGACAAGCCAAAACCCTGGAAGCGCTCGTAGATCAGCACCGGGATGATCTTGGGGCTGTAGGCCAGGATGACCACCGCGCCGAATTCGCTGATGCCGCGGGCCCACATGGTGATGGCGCCGCTGAGCACGCCTTGCCAGGCCAGAGGCAGCGTGACCAGCCAGAAGACCTGCCAAGCGCTGCCACCATCCACCCGGGCGGACTGCTCCAGTTCCACATCGACCGACGCGAAAGCGTCCCGGCTGGCGTTGATCAGCAGCGGCAGGCTGACGAACAGCATCCCCACCACGATCCCGCCCAGACGGTCAGTAAAGAATATTCCCAGCTGCGCAAATCCCCTTCCCAGGATACCCTGCCGGCCGAAAACCAGCAGCAGGGCGATCCCGGCTGCGGTGTGCGGGATGATCAGGGGCAGGTCGATGATGCCCGCCAGCAGCGATTTGCCGGGAAAGCGGGCGCGCGCCATGATGTAGGCCAGCGGCAGCCCGAACAGCAGCCCGATGAACGTGGCGATGGCTCCTGCCAGAAAGGTCAACCCGATGGAATGGGCTATATCCTGGTCGGTCAGGGCCGCCAGCAGCTCCTCCAGTGACGTGGACAGAAGCGTCACCAGGACGGGCAGGATGATGAAGAGGATCAGCAGGCTGGCAGCAATAACAAAACCGGCGGGGATGCGGACTTTTTTCACTCTATCAGAAGTATATCCCGTAATCCTTCCGGCATGGCAGCCAGGTTGTCGCCGATCACCGGAATAACCAGCGGATGGGCGTTCTGGCGCATGATTTCCTGCCCCTGCGAGCTGAAGAGGAACTTGATGAACAAGGCGGCTTCCTGGGGATGGGGTGCATTGGCAGGAATGGTGATGCCGTAGCGGATCTGTTCACCGGAAAATACCGGATCGACGCTGGCAAAGCGCTGAAAATCCATCTTTACCGTGACTCGGGCGTACTCTTCATTCATATCCTCACTGCCCAGGTTAAGCTGTTCCGGCAGGACCAGCATCTCGAAGCCGTGTTGCTGAATGACGCTTTCGTATTCGAAGGCGTAGTCCACCTCGCCAGCTTCCAGCAGTGAGATCAGGGCAACGCTGGAACCGCGCAGCATGATGTGGCTGTTCGAGGTCGTCTCGAGGATCTCCGGAATGCGGATGATCTTCATGTCGCCCATGTCAATAAGGCGAATACTGTAGGTGAACTGGTCTGCGATGAAGTTTCTCAGGATGTCGCTGTTGGCGTAGTAGTCCTGCGCCATGGCAAACGCCATCAGCTGGCGATAACCCACCGCGTCGAAGCGCGGATCCGAAATGCCAACCTTCACGTCCGGCCTGGAGAGGACCTCCCACCAGTTTTCCGCGTTGATCTCAGAGGCGTATTTGCTTGACGGTGTGTAGGCGATCGCCAGCCGGTTGGTGGCAAATGAGATGTACCAGCTGGCATACGGCTGCTCGGTACCAGGCATGTTGACCTGGTACATCAGCATGGGAACCAGGGACTGATCGGCCGTGGCAACCACGTCGATCTCCTCGTGCAGCTCGGTGACATGCCGCATCACCTGGATGGAACCGTGGTATTCCGCCAGCACATCGATATCCGCATACTGCTCTTCGAACGCTTTTTCCAGGACGCTGAAGGGCTGGATCAGGCTGCCCGCCGCGAAGACCACCAGGGGGGTTTTAGCCTGAGGTGAGCAGGCAGTGAATGCGGTGATGATCATTACAAGAATGATCCATAGAGATTTTTTTTTCATCATGGCTCTTGAAGGGAACGGGTGGGAATCTTTGCATTCCCACCCGTTTCCAGGGACTCTTACTTGATCTCGATCGTCGCCAGGTTCTTCACCCAGGTGTTGCTTTCAAATCCGGGCATGTAAGAACGCAGCATTTCCTCATCCCAGCCGAGCAGGCAACTCTCGCACGTCAGCACGTCCGCCAGGGGCACATCGGCGGAGTAGCCGTCACTGGCGATCAGCGATACGGTCGTGGCGTCCGCCGGGATGGTGACGAGCGCGAGGACATCCGTCAGGCGCACGCCGGTCACATCCGTGGGTCCGTTCTTGGGATGTTCCACGTTGAGGTTGGCCACAGCCAGCCCCAGCAGGTCATCCATGCTGACAGTCTTATCGGCGTCCACCTTGCCGGTGATGGTCACGCTCGCGTCCGCGGGACCGATCACGGCGGGTACTTCACCTAAAAACTCTGCACTGCTGGCATCCTCACTGGTTGCCTCGTCGAGGTGCAGGATCACGCTGGCGATCGCGCCGACCATTTCCTTCTTGGTCAACTCCGAACCCACCAGGCGCAGGGGGAAGTCGCCTTCTTCGAGGGGCTGCCCGTCCACGAGATAGGCCACGATGATGTTGTCGTTGCGCATGACGTGCAGTGAATCCAGGGTGACGGTGTAGCCGTCCGCGGCGATCACGTCGATGGAATACCCGGCTTTTGCCAGGTCGTCCCGGTAGGAATCATCGCCGTGTTTCACTTCATCATCCACGCGCCCGACCAGGTAGAACAGCGGAATGCCGCTCCACACCCTGCCGTCCTCGTCTGTCCAGGTGCGCAGGTGGCATCCTTCCGCGGCTCCGGATTCAAAGGTGGCGCGGTCCATCGGTTCGTCAATGGCGCCAATGAAATCCACCACCCAATCTTCTATCGCATTCTTAAGAACGATCTTGTTCACGTACTTGACTGCCCAGTGCCCGTCGGTGACCTGCAGGTTGGATTCACCGATGATCACGTATCGCAGCATGCCGTCCATTTCCGGGTTGAGCGGCTCGCCTTCGCGTTCGTAGGCAATGATCGACTGCAGGGTTCCGATGGTCTGCATCTCGTCGCCGCTGGAGACATCGTAGGTGATGTACTGGCCATCGAAGATCTGGGCAGGCGAGTAGGTGATCGAGTAGCCATCCTCCGCGATGATTTCAACGCTGTGCTCTTCCGTCATGCCGCCCAGTTCTTCCAGCAGGGTGCTGACAAGAACGCCTTTGTACATGACCGGCGCGGTGATCTTGCCGGTTGAGGACATGATCCCGGCCAGGCCCTCCACTGCCGGGAGCGACCTGAGCTGCTCCATGGTGAAGTAGATGCTTTCACCATCCTTGACCAGTTCCAGAACGGTTTCCTGGAGTTCGGTTTCCGTATCGAGATCCCCTGTCGCACCGGGTTGGGTTGCCTTGCAACCCACTGCACTGAAGATGACCCCCATCAACAAAACCAGAATAAAACCTTTATAAACGTGCTTCACTGCATTCTCCTTTCCAAGGTGGGAGGTGCCGATGTTTCCGGCGGCACCCTTGAGCACACGGCGCTTGGGTTTTTCCGTATGCTGCCGCTCACATCCCCGTATTCGATGAACGTAGGTGGAGTGAGTCGAAGAACGGACAGATTATAATGCCGTTGACCATTTTCCGCTAAACAAATGTCCTTTTAACACATGGGAAGGAGCCAGTTGGTCGACTGGCTCCATTTGTTCGTGTGGGATAGAGATTTTTACAGCCTTGATTGACTTATTGAACCTGAATCTCCACGATGCCTTTTACCTGCAGCTTGCCACTGAAATCAGGCATGACGGAAATGAATCCGCCTTCTTCGCGGAAGCCGAGGATGCAGTTGGCGCAAGCCACCACGTCCGCCAGGGCAACTTCAGCGGTGTACCCGTCGTCTGCAACGAACACAAGGTTCGCGGCGTCTGCGCCGGGCTGCGCCAGCGTCAACAGGTCGCTCAGCAGGACACCGGTGTAGGTGGTGGTTTCACCATCCTTGTTGGTGTAATCCACATCCAGCGTGTTCAAGGATTTGATCTCAGCCTCGCTCCATCCAGATTCCGTGGCGACATTGCCGCTGATGGTAAATGCGACGGGGCCTTCTTCAACGATGGGTTCCACTTCGGTGGTGGCTACGTCTGCCGCCTGGCAGCCGAGCATGCTCACGAAAAGAACCGATAACAATAGAACGACGATCTTCTTCATACAACATTCTCCTTTCCAAGATGGGAGGTGCCGATGTTTCCGGCGGCACCCTTGAGCATACGGCGCTTGGGTTTTTCCGCGTGCTGCCGCTCACTCCCCGTGTTCATTGAATTTAGGTGGGGTGAGTCGAAGAACGGATGGATTATATACCGCATCTTTAGATGTATCAACCCTCCTGTCGGGTTTTGTTGTTTAATTTTCAAAAGTGAACCGTTTAAACTTGAAAAGTGAACTGCTGTGT
>CAZCHK010000054.1:0-12788 GCA_964498605.1 uncultured Anaerolineaceae bacterium
GGATTCAGCATGGCTTCCGCCAGGCTTTTGAGGGGTCTGGACATGTAATCAAAGCAGTGCAGCGTGGCTGTCAGCAGCAACACCCCCACGCCACAGACAACCAGAGACACAGGCAGGGATGCCACCTCGATCCAAAACGATTCAAAATTAACCAGGTGAACCAGGAAAGGCGACGCGATCAATCCCAGGGAGGTTGCCAGCAAACTCACGCCGATTGAAAAGGTGATGATCCCGATGGGCAATTTGATCAGGATGTACGCCAGTCCTTTCCACAACCGGGAGGATGCCAGGTACAGCTTGATCTTCTTCCAAAAGGTTACTCCCTGGGAGGGCGAGAGCTCGTACGGCTGGATCTTTGCTTCGAGCAGCTCGATTGCCAGGATGCGTTCGAATTTGCTGATGTACCAGACCAGGAACAATCCAAGGGAGAGGAACAGCACGCCTATCCACAGGATGAACAACCCCACGCCCAGGGACAGAAGCGTGATGAGCAGAACGAAGTAGAAAAGCCCGAACGGAAACAGCAGAAACAGGAAGATCAGGTTTCTCCAGGTGATCGACCGCGTGTACACTCCAAAAAATCTTTCCCAGACACTCTTCTTGCTGCGCATATTTACCTCGATGAATTTGATCTCACTTCAATATACGAGTTTTTCGTCATGGGGTTGCAGCGATCGCAACTTAATCATGTGGTGTGCGTATATTATCTAGAAGGATAACAGGAGATAATCATGTCTACAGAATACCGAAAATTGTATCGTTCAAGAAAAGACCGCATGATTGGCGGTGTGTGCGGTGGGCTGGCGAAGTACTTTAACATGGACCCGACGATCATCCGTTTGATCGCTGTGCTGGGACTTGTGGCTGTGGGTGGAACTTTCCTGGCGTACATTGTTCTGTTGATCGTCGTGCCAGAGGAACCCGTTGACGCTCCTCCGGCAGAATAAGCTGGTAATCAAAATGGATTGGTAAACGCCAATCCATTTTATTTTAATTTCAGCGCCATGCGTTTTTCAGGCGTTTGAAGGTATCAGCCAGATCTTCGGGGATCACGCGCGTGTCGCCGAGGGTGGTCATAAAATTCGTGTCTCCATCCCAGCGCGGCAGAACATGGAAGTGGACATGATCTGTGACACCCGCGCCGCCTGCCGAGCCGAGATTGGCACCGACATTGAAACCGTCCGGGCGATAAACCTTTCGCAGCGCAGTGGTCGTGCGGCTGATGAGCTCCATGATCTCAGCGCGCGTCTCAGCACTCAGGGCTTCGTAGGTCGGCACGTGCTCGTACGGCATCACCAGGGCGTGTCCGCTGCAGTAGGGGAAGGCGTTCAGGATCACGAAGGAGAACTGCCCTCGAAAAAGGATCAGATTCTCCGGATCATTTCTTTTGCCAACGGCAGCGCAAAAAACACATTCGCCGCATTTGTGCTCCGCTCCAACATACTTCATGCGCCAGGGCGACCATAATCTTTTCACGATGTGCTCCTTCATTCAGGGATGATTTTACCTGACTTTTCGCGCCCCTGCGCAGATAACGATTTCGTTAGCTGGCTTGACCATGAAATCGCTTTACTATACAATGTTCAGCATTCCGAAATGCTGAATAGAAAGCACCCGCGGGTGCGTAGAAAGTAATCATGAATCACACAAAATTAATCTACAACCAGGTTGCTGGAAAGGGGCTGTCCGCTCAGGTCGAGCCCGAGGTTCTACAGCTGCTTGAGGACGCGGGGCTGAAATGTGATATCGACATCACGCAGCACGTGGGACATGCCATCGATCTGGCTTACCAGGCAGCCAGGAGCGGGTACTCGATGATCATATCCGCCGGTGGGGATGGAACCTCGAACGAGGTTTTAAACGGCCTGATGAAGGCAAAGAAAGAAGGATGCAAGAACATCACCATGGCAGTCATCCCGGTCGGGCGCGGCAATGATTTCGCCTACAGCATGGGAGTGCCAGGGGATTATCGGGAAGCCATCCAGGCCATCCAGCGCGGTGAAAAACACCCTTTGGATGTGGGCCTGGTGTTCGGCGAAGCGTTTCCCGACGGCAGGTACTTCGGCAACGGGGTAGGGATAGGTTTTGACGCCGTGGTGGGTTTTGAGGCCGCGAAGCTCAAGGTAAAAGGATTCATGGGCTATGTCATCGGAGCCTTGAAAACGATCTTCCTGTACAATAAAGCGCCTCTCATCAGGCTGGAACTTGATGACGAGGTGATCGAGGACAAATTCTTGATGGTTTCGATCATGAACGGGCGCAGGATGGGCGGAACATTCATGATGGCACCTCAAAGCCTGCATGACGACGGAAAATTCCATCTGTGCATCGCGGGGAATGTTTCGAAAATGGGTGTTCTCAAGCTCATCCCGCACTTCATGAAGGGCACCCAGGAAGGCAAGCCGGCCATCAAGTACGCGCTGTCAAGCAAAGTCCGGGCCACAGCGTTGACAAACGGCATTCCCGCGCATGCGGATGGCGAAACGGTCTGCGTGACGGGAAAAGAAGTCCGCGTTGAAATATTGCCGGCGCAGATTGACCTGATCTATTGATCCTATGGGATTTAAATTGACCCTTGTCAACTGGCTGATTCGTGGTTTGAGCAGCCTTTTGGTCAAAAAAGACATCAAACAGCTCGATAAGATCCCGGACACGGGACCGTTGATCCTGGCTGTCAACCACGTCAACTTTCTGGATGTCCCGATTGTTGCCGCGCACAGCACGCCAAAACCACTGACGGCGCTGGTCAAGGTGGAAACATGGGACAGTCCCTTGATGGGTGAGCTTTTTACCCTTTGGGATGCCATTCCCATCCGGCGGGGAGAAGCGGACCTGGACGCGATGCGTGCCGCGGTGAAAGCTCTGGAGAACGGCAGAATCGTGGGAATGGCGCCTGAGGGAACCCGCTCCGAGCACGGACAGCTGCAACAGGGATTACCAGGAATCGCCCTGCTTGCCGTCCGCAGTAACGCGCCGATCCTGCCCCTGGTATATTACGGACACGAAGTGTTTAAGCAAAACATTCGAAAACTGAAGCGCGCGCCGTTCCACGTGGTCGTGGGAGAACCGTTCCGCTTGAACATCAAAGGCCAGGCCCTGTCCAGGGATATCCGCACGCAGGCGACCAACGAGATCATGTATCAGATGGCCGCGCTGCTGCCTGAGAAGTACCGGGGGATATACGCGGATCTTTCCAGGGCCACGGAGGAGTTCCTGGAATTCGATGCGGGGCATTCGAGCAACCTGCGGCTGCGAGAAAACGCATCCGCTTCGTTGAAGCACAGCGAAAAACCAATACAAAAATGAACTTCAACGCATCCTCTCAGATTCTGGCGTCGCCCGTTCCCATTTTAAGCGTCGGAGAGGTCACCCGTCACATACGAGACCTGCTGCAGGAAAATGAGACACTGCAGGATGTCTGGGTGGCAGGGGAGGTTACCAATTTTTCCTCGCCGGTATCCGGGCATGTCTACTTCAGCTTGAAGGATGACACTGCCCTGCTCCGCTGCGTGATCTGGAAGCCCAATGCGTTCCGCCTGAAACCTTTGCTTGGAGACGGGAAGGCCATCCAGGTGCATGGGTCGATCAGGGTCTACGAACAGGGCGGAAATTATCAGTTGACCGTGGATGACATCAGGCTGACCGGCGAAGGTGTTCTGTATCAGGAATTTATCAAGTTAAAGGCCTTGCTCGAAGCGGAAGGTCTGTTTGATGCGGCGAACAAGAAACCCATTCCCTCGATCCCCGGGCGCATCGGCATCGTGACCTCGTCTACGGGAGCAGCCCTGCAGGACATGTTCAATGTGCTGCGGCGGCGTTTTCCGGTGGCTGATGTTGTCCTCGCTCCCGCTTCCGTTCAGGGAGAGCACGCGCCAGCGGAGATCGTCTCCGCGCTCAACGCGTTGATCCAGCGCGAGAGACCGGATGTGATCCTGGTGGCGAGAGGCGGAGGCTCACTGGAAGACCTGTGGGCATTTAACGATGCCGGCGTGGTCAGAGCGATCGCGTCAAGCCCGATACCAGTCGTTACCGGGGTGGGGCATGAAACCGATTTTACGCTGTCGGATTTTGCCGCTGATCTGCGGGCACCGACGCCGACAGCGGCTGCCGAGCTGGTAACACCGGATATTCAGGAGTTGCGGAAAGCATTTCTGGAAAGTGCGGAGCGGATACAGTACGCCGTTCAGTCAAGGATCAACATGGAACGAATCAGCCTGGACAACCAGAAAAAATTGCTGATGAAGGAATCACCCCGGGAAAAAATACAAAATTTACGCCAAAGTCTTGATTTTGTTTCTTCATCGCTCCTCAAAGCGATGGGATCCGTGCTCAGCAGCAGCAAGAACCGCTGGGAGCAGTACCGCACAAGACTGATGGCACTGGACCCGAGAGCTGTCCTGCGGCGCGGTTATGCCCTGGTGACGGATCAGAACGACGCGCTCATAAGAAGTGCGGAGCTTGTAGCCAAGGGTGACATGATCCATGTCCGGCTGGCAAAAGGGAAACTTGAGGCCGAGGTAAATCATACCTCGCAGGAGGAGTAAAATAACATAATGATAGCGCGACACGAAAAGGAAGAAAATCCACCCCTGAATTACGCGGACACATTCAAAGAGTTGGAGAAAATTGTTCAGCAGCTGGAGAGCGGCCAACCCACCCTTGAGGAGAGTCTGGAATTGTTCGAACAGGGTCAGGAATTGCTGAAAAAGTGTTCCAGGATCCTGGATGACACCGATTTGAAAATCAGGCAGCTGACCAAGGAAGAGATTCAAGAAGCGAAATCAGAAGGCTGATCTATGGGTTGGCGAATCATACTTTGCGCGGTCTCAGGCTGGCTATTGGCGGGAATTTTGAAGTTCATCCTGTATCGCATCCTGTCGAAGAAATGGGATTGGCAGCTGATTCTTTCCACGGGGGGCATGCCAAGTTCACACTCAGCTTTTGTTTGCGGAGCCGCTCTGGCAGTCGGTTTGTATGAGGGTTTTAACACCTCCGTGTTCGCGGTTGCTTTTGTCCTGGCCATCATCGTCCTGGCGGACGCGCAGGGAGTACGGCGCCAGGCGGGTATCCACGCCCAGCGCATAAATTTAATATTAAATGAAATTTTCCAGGGACACGAGATCTCAAAGCAGCAATTGCAGGAGGTGCTTGGGCATACTCCATTTGAGGTGGCAGCAGGTTCCACGACGGGACTGGTGACGACACTGGTTATCTGGCTGTTCTGGCACTAGACCCGTTTTGTCGAATTTCACAAATTCACCTGTTGCATGTAAAATTAGGTTGTTCCCTGCCAGCTGAGCAGGTTGGAGTTCGAATTGTTTTGGGTGGGATGATTCGCTCCGGGTTTTTCGCCGAACGGAATAGAGACACATCCGTGATGATTACTCTCCATAGAAAGAGCATATAAGAATTATGCACAATGGTAAAGAGCAACTGATGGCAATGCTGAGAATGCCAGGACTTTCAGGATATGAGACCCCCGTGCGCGATTTGATCGCCAAGAACTGGAAGCCCTTTGTTGATGAAAGCTCGATCAGCCGGGTTGGCAGCCTGCACGCATTAAAAAAAGGGGCCGGGAAAGAGCCCCGCAAACGGATTCTGCTTGCAGCCCACATGGATGCCTGTGGATTCATGGTTTCATCCATCGAGGAGAGCTTTCTGCACATCACGGAGATCGGGGGGTTCGATCCTCGCCTGCTACCCGGCCAGGAGGTGGTGGTCCACGGGCAGAAGGAGCTACGCGGGGTGATCACGGCACCCCACGACAGGCTTCTGCCGGCGGTGTACAAGGGAACGGTCATTCCCCGTGAAGACTTGATCATTGATGTTGGATTAACCGCCGCACAAGCTTCGCAGCTGATCAAAGTTGGCGACCTGGTCTCGTTTGCCCAGGAGCCCGTCAAGATCGGTGAAGATATCCTGGTCGGTCATTCTCAGGACGACCGGGCTTCGGTCGCCGTGATCACGGAGTGCCTTGTCCAACTGCAGCACATGATTCACACCTGGGATGTCTGGGCGGTTGCTACCGTGCAGGAAGAGGAAACATTCGCCGGAGCCCTGACATCTCCTTTTGAGCTGCGCCCGCAGATTGCAATCGCCATTGATGTCACGTTTGCCAAAAGCTTTGGTTCCACGGACTGGCAAACATTCAGCCTGGATAAAGGTCCGACGATCGGGATGGGACCGAACATTCACCCGGCATTGTTCAAAAAATGCAAAGACCTTGCTGAGCATTTGGAGATCCCTCACCAGAAAGAAGTGAATCCAAGGCATTCCGGAACGGATGCCTTCGCGATGCAGATCGTCGCCGAGGGGATACCGACGCTGGTCATCGGGATACCCCTGCGGTATATGCACTCGCCGGTGGAAATGGTTCACTATCGAGACATTGAACGCGCGGGCAGGCTCCTGGCGGAATTCATCAGCTCTCTCGCGGAAGACTATCAGGTCACCTTTGATGAGGTGAATAAAAAATGAACAAACAGACACTGAAGACCAAACTGATCAATATCGGTTCCCGCCAGGTGAACCTGCTTGAGAAATTGTCCAATGCCATAGGTGTTTCCGGAGAAGAGGATGAAATCCGCAAGATCATCCTCAATGAGATCGCGCCGTATATTGCCAGTCACAGAATCGACGCGCTGGGGAACCTGATCGCCACCTGCTCCACGACCGGAAAAAATCCACTGCGCGTCCTGATCGCCGCGCACATGGACGAGGTCGGCTTCATGATCGTGGATGAGGATGAGGGTGGCTTTTACAGATTCGACCACATCGGCGGGATTGACGCCCGGCTTCTGGCTGGAAAACCTGTCATCGTGGGGAAGGCGCACGTCCCCGGAGTAATCGGTGTCAAGCCGATCCACCTGACGACGGAAGCTGAAAGAAAAACACCTTTCAGCATGGATGCGATGCGCATCGATTGTGGACCTGATCAGGCAAAGAAGATCGAACCGGGAGAGAGAGCCACGTATGCCACAAAATTCCACCGGCAGCAAAACAGCATCATGGGCAAGGCGATGGATAACCGCATTGGCGTGGCGACATTGATCGAGCTGATCAAAAATGGACCCTACCCGGTGGAACTCACGGCAGCGTTCACTGTCCAGGAGGAGGTGGGTCTGCGAGGAGCCCGGGTGGCAGCATACTCCGTGGATCCGGATGTCGCCATCGCGGTTGATTCCACCCCTGCCCTGGATTACCCGGTTTGGGATGGAGAAGAGAACACACAGTACAATACGAAACTGGATCAAGGCCCCGCCCTTTACACGGGCGACATGGGCACGATGAACGACCCCCGATTGATCAGCTTTCTCTTGCAGATGGCAGAAGCCTACCGTATACCGTGCCAGCTGCGACAGCCCGGGGGTGGAGGTACTGATGCCGGAGCAATGCACAAGGTTCGGGCGGGGGTCCCGGCGATATCAATCTCAACACCTCACCGCGGCATTCATGCGCCTGTTCAGATATCCCGCGTATCTGATTGGCAGAACACGATGCAGCTGCTGCAGGTATTCCTGTTGAACTTCAAAAAGAGTTTGCTGGCTGTAGATCGATAAAAGACTTGACTGGAGATAGAAGATGAAAGCATTGATCCAAAAACTGGTAGAAGAAATCGGTCCCTCGGGATACGAAAAACCTGTTCGCGAGCTGATTAAAAAGGAAATCCTTCCCCACAAAGGCGAGGTGGACGCGCTTGGCAATCTGATCGTGAAAACAGGAAAAAAAGACAGGAATGGAATGCGCATCATGCTGGCTGCTCACATGGACGAGATTGGCATCATGGTGACGCATGTTGATGAAAATGGTTTTTTGCGCTTTTCAACCATCGGTGGTGTGGGGCACATGACGCTCATCGGTGGGAGGGTGAAATTCCTGAACGGTACTGAAGGAGTCATCTCAACTGAGCGCAAGGATAAAGCTGATCAGCTCAGCAGCATGGAGCATATGTATATCGATGTTGGCGCCAGCAGCCCCAAAGATTGCCCGGTTACGGTGGGAGATGTGGCAGGTTTCCAGCGATCTTTTGTTGATCTAGGAAATCGTTTGGCAGCAAAATCCATGGATGACCGCATCGGTGTCGTGGTGCTGATCGAGACCCTGAAGGCACTCAAAACAACCCCGCACGAAATATTCTTTGTATTTTCCACCCAGGAAGAGGTGGGACTGCGCGGTGCGACTACTGCCGCTTATGCCATCGATCCCGAGATCGGCCTGTCAGTGGATGTGACCCTGACCGGAGACACGCCCAGGGCCAAGAAAATGGCCGTGGCGCTGGGAAAAGGACCCGCGATCAAGATCCGTGACGGCGGGATGCTGGCCGACCCGCACATCGTTGAGTGGATGATCAAAACGGCGGAGAAACTGCGCATCCCCTATCAGCGTGAAATCCTTGAGGGGGGCACCACGGACGCCCGGGTCATGCAGATCACGCGGACAGGAATGCCAGCGGGATGTATTTCCATACCCTGCCGCTATGTTCATAGTCCATCGGAGATGATCGATATCAAAGATGTGGAGCTGGCGGTCAGACTGCTGACTGATCTGATCAGTAAACCTGTGAAGCTGTGAATTAAATCAAATGTTAAAAATGACCCAGTTCTGGCAAAAAATAAAGGCTTTGAGGACAAAGCTTTTACCATTGCCGATCCTGTTGATGTTCCTTGTCGTCGCCCTATTCACCGTGGTGATCATCTGGAGCGAGCCAATCACCAATATGCTGATCAGGCCAACTGCGACATCGGATATGCTGTTAACGATCACCCCGACAGGTCTGGATGTCCCGACCGGACTGCCGGAGGAAGTACTGGAATCCCCTGCGCAGACAAACGGGATCATGATTGGAGCGGTCGTCCTGGTCCTGATCATCCTCATCAGCACGGTTGTGCGCATCATTCCTAAGAAAAAGAAAGCAGAGTAATCGAAAATCGGAGACCAGAGCACCTGGTCTCTTTTTATGCTTCCAGGATAGTGATGTATTTTTCAACCATGTCAATTGCGTTAAAGCACTTCTCCGCCCTTTTGCGTGCTTCGATGCGGTAGGCTGAATTCTTGTGAATCACATTCAGCGCGGCTGGAACGAACAGGCTGGGATTGGCCGGTTCCAGTTTCTGGTCGTCGGCTCCGTATGGCACAACCACTCCGGCCTCCCCTCCGACCAGCTCCGCGATGGAACCGGTATCAAACCCAACCGTTGGTGTTCCACAGGCCATGGCTTCGATCAGAGAATTCGGACAGGCGGCATTGATCTCGCAGGGAAGGTAAAAATGAGATCCCCTGCACAGGGCGGGTATTTGCTCGCGCCCGACCACACCCTGCCAGGTGATCCAGTTCATCGAGTGATACTGATCCTGCAGCGGTCTGGGCACATCCCCCACCACTACCAGTTCCAATGGTTTTGGCAGATGAAGCCTGAGCTGTCGGCAAGCTGATACGGCGTTATGAAAGCCCTGTTCGTGACCACCGCCCAGATGACCTTCGATGACCAGGACGCGGACGTGTTCAGCGGGAGGCGCTTCTCCTTTTACCGGTCGATAGCTTTCCAGATCAGTCCCGTTGTGGACCACCTGCGCCGGTGCCGAGATCTGCCCGAAGACCGTATTCCACCAGTTCCGCGTGAATTCCGATTGGTAAACGACAGCGTCCGCCAGGTGTCTGCGCGTGGAAGACATGAGCGCGTTGATGATCTCGGACCGAAGATAGTGCTTTAATCCTGTGCGGGTTTTTTTGTGGGTCCAATTCATGCCGTTAAGCCGCTGGACGACGCGGAGACGCTGCTGCCTGGACCAGAGCAGCAGGTCAATGCGTTTGGTCCCAGCAATCACCAGTACGGCACGGCAAGATCCCTGTTTCGGATCATGGGTCACAGCCCAGCCACGTTGCGTGAGGCCCCTGGTCAGCCGTGCTTGAAAAGAAGCAGGTCCCCCCAACTTTTGGTGGTCGGGAAGAATGCAAATGCTTTTCTGACCTGCCTTGGGGTCCATGAATCACTTCTGTCCGAAGAGTTTGAGCGCTTCGACGATGTGTTTGGAAGCTTGCCCATCGCCAAACAGAGTGGAGGATTGGCTCATACGCGCGTAGGCGGAGGGATCGACCAGAAGGTTCTCCACGGTCCTGGTGATGGTTTCCACATCCGTACCGACGAGCTTGAGCACCCCAGCCTCGATCCCTTCAGGGCGTTCAGTGACCTGGCGCAGAACGAGGGTTGGTTTTCCCAACGCCGTGGCCTCTTCCTGGATACCGCCCGAGTCGGTCAGAACCAGATGGGATGATTTTAACAGGTGCACGAGAGACAGGTATTCCACGGGTGGAATCAACTGCACGTTTTCAATGGCGCCAAGCTCTTTTTCAACCGGATTCTTGATCCTCGGGTTGAGATGGACGGGATACACAAATTGCAGGTCATCCGCATGTTGCTTGGCCAATGTGCGGATTGCTTCGCAAATTTCCAGTATGGGCTTACCGAAATTTTCCCGGCGGTGGGCAGTGACGAGGATCATTTTTTTGGAACCGTTGGCAACTCCCAGACGCGTGAGCATATCCGAGATCTCCAAAGGAGCGGGCATGGCGCTGATGACATTCAGGGCGTCAATGACCGGGTTCCCTGTCACCACCACGCGCCACTTTTCAATGCCTTCAGCCAGCAGGTTGTCCCTGGACAGCTGCGTTGGCGCAAAGTGAAGATCCGCGACTACGGAAGCAACACGGCGGTTCAATTCCTCAGGAAAGGGCTGATTGCGGTCATGCGTCCGCAACCCGGCTTCCACGTGTCCCACCTTGATGCCGCGGTAAAACGCGCACAGGGCTGCGATCATGACCGTGGTCGTGTCGCCCTGTACAAGAACCCAATCCGGTTTCATCTGATCCAGTACGGGATCAAGAGTATTGAAAATCCTCGCGGACAATTGAGCCAGTGATTGATCCGCCTCCATCAGGTCAAGATCGATATCCGGTACGACATGAAATAACTTCAGCACCTGGTCCAGCATCTGGCGATGTTGGGCGGTCACGCAGATGGAGGTTTTGATCCCTGGCTGACCTTCAAGGGCGTGAATGACCGGAGCCAACTTCACGGCTTCCGGACGGGTTCCAAAAACAACCAGCACATGCTGCTGCATGATCTACTCCGCTTCCATCCGGACTGATCGATCTCCGAGGGTGAAAACCGTAAATCCAGCCTTTTCATATGCTTTTTTATCAAGGACGTGCACTGTGTCCAGGATGAGGCGGGCTTGGGTCGCTTTGGCCAGTTCGAGTGGTTTCATGGACCTGAACTGAGCATGCGCGACAAGCAGGATGATCAACTGCGAGCGTGTGACAGCCTGTCCAAGTGACAACGCTGTGTCAAAGGTCTTAAATTTTGCGTCCACCTTGAAAGGTTCAAATGCGGTGACCGCGCATCCCGCGTGTGACAGCAGTTCGGCAACTTCAACAGCGGGGCTTTCTCGCAGATCATCCACATCAGGCTTGTACGATAAACCCAGGCAGGTGACGCGCTTGCCTCGCAGATCGTTGCGAAATAGCTGCCTGACGAGCGATACAACAAAATGGGGCTGACCGTCGTTGACCTGCCTGGCGGCCAGGATGAGCGGCGTGATGTCGGGAGCCGCTTCCACCAGGAACCAGGGATCGACGCTGATGCAGTGGCCGCCCACTCCGGGTCCAGGATTAAGGATCCTGACCCGGGGATGAAGATTGGCGATGCGGATCGCCTCCCAGATGTCAATTCCGAAGCGTTCAGCCAGGCGGCTGAACTCGTTGGCAATGGCGATATTGACATCCCTGTATGTGTTTTCCATCAGCTTGATCATCTCAGCGGTCGTGGCGGTTGTGAGAATGATCTCCCCTGTGACGAAAGCGGCGTACAGCTCGCGGCCAGCCTGGGCTGATTTTTCATTGACACCGCCGATCACGCGCGCATTTTC
Organism: uncultured Anaerolineaceae bacterium; assembly: GCA_964498605.1. Lineage (GTDB taxonomy): Bacteria > Chloroflexota > Anaerolineae > Anaerolineales > Anaerolineaceae > JBGQAS01. Next base: position 11,925 of record CAZCHK010000054.1, read on the forward strand.
GATCAATTCTTGTAATATCTGCCCGGGCAAGACGCGTTCAGGGGAGTATGCCAGGAGGAAATCTTCTCCAGCTTTCAAACCGGATCGTTCGAGGATAGGCGCGACGAGCTCCACTGTGGTCAGGGGTGGCGAGGTGGACTCCAGGACGACCAGGTTTCCCTTTCTCAGCACAGGCGTGATCGATTCAGCAGCGGAAGCGACCGCGCGCATATCCGCGGTTTTGTCATTGAAAAATGGAGTGGGAACAGCGATGATGAACGCGTCCGCCGGGCAGGGCTTGTCGCTTATCTCCAAAGCTTTAGATTTTAACGCTGCGCGGAAAATTTTCTTCAAACCCGGTTCGTAAATGTGCAGCTCGCCATTTTTGAGTCCCCCGATGATATCAGGGTTGATATCCACGCCGGTGACATGCAGCCCATGCGAGGCAAAAGTGCTGGCTGTTGGCAGGCCGATATAGCCAAGACCGAGCACGCAGATACTTCGGAATTTCATCGCCACTCCTTTGGATAATGAATTGGAATATTATAACCTGTACCGGGTTACGATTGGATTGGCTGGTTCTTGCGATGCTACTGCGTGCATGATACACTTTAAACATGGTTCTTAAAGTGCTCGGGGCTTTCGGTCAGGCATCGTACGGAGAGCTTCTGCGTATCAGTCTGGAGAGGGAAGGCTTGGTGAAGATGGACCTGGTACGCGACAGCAGCACCGCGCTGGTTCAATTTGGCAAGGATTCCTACGGGATATTTTTGTTGGATGGCGAGCTCAAGGATCAACCGATCTCCGCGCTGACCCACAACCTGTGCTTTCAACGCCCTGACATCCGGGTCATTGTGATTTTGGGCAACAACAGCGATGAGGCCG
>CAZCHK010000055.1:0-12629 GCA_964498605.1 uncultured Anaerolineaceae bacterium
CGGCCTAGTGCTTCGCGGCGTCGGGGAACGCCCGGCAGCGGCGTTTATTCGAGGAACGAACGTGAACCTTGTGCGTTACCTGTACACGGTGGTGGGTGGCGCTTTGATCGGCATGGCAGGGCCTTTGTACTCGCTAGACTTGAAAAGAGGGTGGGCAGGCTCCCTCAGCGGCTTGGATGGCCTGGGGTGGATCATCCTGGCCATTGTGATATTTGGGTCATGGCGCCCTTTTAGAGGAGCGCTGGGAGCTTATTTCTTTGTATTTCTGCAGGTCATCAGTATCAACATGCAGCATCAATTCCCGCAGGTGAATACAAAGGTATTCCAGGTTGCTCCTTTCCCGATCATGATCCTGATCCTGCTTTTCGTCAACATCGGAAACGCTGAATGGGTGGACAGGACATTGGCCGGTCTTCCTGCGGACGCGCGAAAGGCAATTGCCTGGATTTTCAGAGTGATAAAAACCAACCCGCCGGGTTCGTTGGGAGTACCATTCGAAAGTGAATAAAATGAATCCTTTTACCGGATACCAGTGCAGCATTTGTGGAAAAACATTTGATCATGACGATCGCATCTATACCTGCCCGTATGATGGGGGGAATCTTGATGTGATCCTGGACTACGGAGGAATTCGAAACGCGACAGACGAATCAGCCATTTGCGAGTCAACGGACTATTCTCTGTGGCGCTACCTGCCGCTGTTGCCGGTACACGATCCGCATTGTGAAGGCACCTCGATGGGAATGGCCGGTTGGACTCCTGTCTATTCGCCTGCCGAACTTAAAAAGACGCTGGGATTGCGATCCTTATGGATCAAGGATGAGGGCAGGAACCCTACCGCTTCATTCAAAGACAGAGCCAGTTCCATCGTCGTGGCAAGAGCCAGGGATATCAACGCTGAAGTGATCGTTACCGCCTCTACGGGAAATGCCGGTGCGGCGTTGGCAGGGATGTCCGCGGCAATGGGTCAGAAAGCTGTGATTTTCGCTCCCGGAACCGCGCCTCAGGCTAAGATCGCGCAGCTGCTTGTGTACGGCGCGAAGGTGATCCTCGTGAGCGGTAATTATGACACGGCCTTTGACCTTGCCATCCAGGCAGCGAATGAATTTGGATGGTACTGCCGAAATACCGGATACAATCCATTCACAGCTGAGGGGAAAAAGACCGGCGCGTTTGAGATCTGGGAGCAGATTATTCGTTTGCAAAGATTTGAGAAACCCCTCAATGTGTTTGTCAGCGTCGGTGATGGCAACATCATTTCCGGCCTGCACAAGGGTTTTATAGACCTGCATAAGCTGGGCTGGCTGGAAAATATACCAAGATTGTTTGGCGTCCAATCAGAGAAATCGTCGGCTGTTGCCAACGCTTTTTCTGCTGGCACAGAAACCATACTGCCTGTTCGAGCTACTACGATAGCTGATAGTATCTCGGTTGATCTTCCTCGGGATGGCGTGAGAGCGGTCCGGGCAGCCAGAGAAACCAAAGGAAGATATATAACGGTTACGGATGAACAGATCATTGCGGCGATAGCCGAACTTGGGCGGGTTGGCATTTTTTCTGAGCCAGCAGGCTCTGCGGCGTACGCGGGACTAAAAAAAGCCATCAGCAGCGGATGTATCTCGGGTGAGGATCCAGTGGTCGTGATCAACACCGGCAATGGTTTGAAGGATATCAGGGCAGCCATGCTTGCCGTAGAGAATGCGCCAATCATCGAACCCTCCATGAGTGCATTGAAAAAACACATGAGGATAGGTAAATGAGACCAAAATACTCGATCATTGCTCCTGTATATAATGAAGAAGAGAGTTTAGCGCAACTCTATAAGCGAATATCCACGGTGATGCAGCCAGCCAAGGATCCTTGGGAACTGGTCATTGTCGATGATGGGTCAAACGACAGGTCCTCTGAGATGATCCGCGAGCTGGCGAAGAAGGATAAAAAGATCAGGCCGGTGATATTTGCGCGCAATTTTGGACATCAGATCGCTGTCACCGCCGGATTGGATTACTGCCGGGGTGAAGCGGCGATCATCATAGACGCTGACCTGCAGGACCCCCCCGAAGTGATACTGGAGATGATTGAAAAATGGAAGGAAGGGTATCGGGTTGTCTACGCTGTGCGTAAGGCAAGGGAAGGCGAGTCCTGGTTTAAGAAAACGACGGCCAGTTTCTTTTACCGGATGATCAGCCGTATTACCGATATTAAAATTCCTTTGGACAGCGGCGATTTCCGTTTATTGGATCGCAAAGTGATCGATGTGATGGGAACGATGCGTGAGCGGCACCGATTTCTGAGAGGCATGTCAACATGGGTCGGATTCAGGCAGATCGGCGTTGAATACGACCGGGCAGCCAGATACGCCGGAGAGACCAAGTATCCATTGAAAAAGATGGTCAAACTGGCTCTGAATGCATTGACCAGCTTTTCATATTTTCCATTACAGCTGGCGACCATCACTGGATTCATCATTGCGCTGCTGTCCATGCTGGCGATCATCGTGGTGATCATTTTGAGATTGACAAACACCGAGACACTGCTGGGGCAGGCGACAACCTTGGTCGCTGTGCTGTTCATGGGGGGCATTCAATTGATTTTTCTTGGAATTCTTGGTGAATATATCGGGCGAATTTATGATGAAGCCAAAGGCAGGCCGCTTTATGTTGTAAGCGAAACACCGGAGGACTACGTTGGTAAAGAATATCATAAAAGTAAGCAATCTGCAAAATAGGAGAAATTGATGTCCAAGATCGAGTTGACCATTCACAAAGAAAGGCTGGAGCGTACTGTAAAGAGGGCGCGCGAACGCAATATCATCGTGCCGACCTTCGAGCAGCAAAGGGATCCGAGCAAGATCCCGGCAGGGATATTGGATGAATTGCGATCCATTGGACTGTGGGACATTCACCCGCGTAATCTATTTCGGATAACCTGGAAGAATGAGCCCAAAGCCAGTGGGGGCGGTTTTGGTGGTGTGAACTATTTTGAATTGCCAAGCGCACTGACTGGTGTAAATGCCCGCATCATCGTGCTGGTTGGAAAATGGTTTCCCACAGGCGCTCATAAAGTCGGGGCTTGTTTTGGATGTCTGGTTCCCAGGCTTGTCACTGGCCAGTTCGATCCCACGACACAAAAAGCTGTCTGGCCATCTACAGGTAACTACTGCCGCGGGGGTGCCTACGATGCCACGCTGCTGGCTTGCGAGTCGATCGCGATATTGCCGGAGGGGATGAGCAAAGAGCGATTTGATTGGCTGAAATCGGTCGCCGGGGAAGTCATCCCCACGCCGGGCAGCGAATCCAATGTTAAAGAAATCTTTGATAAATGCTGGGAGTTACGCAAATCCGGTCAGGACCTGATGATCTTCAACCAGTTCGAAGAATTTGGAAATTACCTGTGGCATTATGATATCACCGGTCACGCCATGGAGGAGGTTCTCAAACAGGTCATGGTACCAGGGGACGAATACCGCGGTGTGGCATTGACGACGGGATCCGCGGGAACGATCGGCTGCGGGGATTATATGAAACAGATTTTCCCGACGAGCAAGATTGTAGCCAGTGAAGCACTTCAATGCCCGACATTGATGGAAAACGGATTTGGCTCGCATCGCATAGAGGGTATCGGAGACAAGCACGTACCGTGGATCCACAATGTAAAGAACACCGACATGCTGGTCGCGATCGATGATGATGCCGTTGTCAACATCATGCGCTTGTTCAACGAACCTGCCGGTCGGGAGTACCTGGCGAAGAAAGGTGTCGATGCCGACACTCTCCAGAAGCTGGACCTGCTGGGTTTTTCGGGAATCGCCAACATGCTGTCAGCGGTCAAATTCGCCAAATACTACGAACTGGGGAACAACGACATCGTTCTGACTGTTCTCACCGATTCAATGGAATTGTACGGAAGCCGAATCCATGAATATCGAAATCAATATGGGGAATTTTCAGCCTCGCATGCTGCTGAAGCATTCGCCCGCGATCTACACGGTGTGAAGACCGACCACCTTTTGGAGCTGACGTACGAAAGCCGCAGACGCGTGCATAACCTGAAATACTATACCTGGGTCGAGCAGCAGGGAAAAACTTATGAAGAGATCCTGGCACAGTGGTATCAGCAGGACTATTGGACCGAATTACAATCCCAGATCCCCGAGTTTGATGCCTTGATCAATGAGTTCAATGCAAAAGTTGGTCTGATCTGAGTGCTTGACGAAAGCGGGGAGGGAAACTTTCCTCCCCGCTGTTGAATTGTTCCATACGCTATAATTTATTAAGATTGTGAAGTAGTTTAATTGATCCTGGAGATTGGACTTGGTCGAGCGCGTTCCTTCTGCCTTGGAAAAGGAAATCCTATGAAAACTGAAACGGATTGCTGCGATGGGATCAGCGGTTCGAAGGATTGAAGGGCATACCTTGTCAACAGGGAGCATACTGGAGCAGCTATGCTGATTTTGATCAAAGACGGGATCTGCGTGAATGCTGATACGACCGTGTCCGCGGATATTCTGATCGAGGGCGAAAAAATTGTCAAGCTGGAGGACAGGATTTCTTCGACTGAAGAGATGCAGGTGATCGATGCGCGGGGGAAATTCATCATGCCGGGAGGAGTGGATGTGCATGTGCATCTGGATTTGCCCATGTTTGATACGGTCTCTTCAGATGATCATTACACCGGTCACAAAGCCGCGGCATTTGGCGGTACCACCACCGTGATTGATTTTGTTCCGCAGAACGATATACATCTTCAAAAAAACCTTGATGTATGGCATGCGAAGGCGGATCATAAAGCGGCGATCGATTTTGGATTTCACATGAATATCACCCAGCTGGATGCTCAGGTGGAGCGTGAAATTCCTTTGCTGGTTCATGAAGGCGTAACCAGCGTGAAGGTTTTTACGGCGTACAATAAACGCCTGCGGTTGGCGGATGGCGAAATCTTTCGAGTGTTGAGGGTGGCGGGAAAGAACGGCATCCTTACCATGCTCCATGCTGAGAACGGTGATGTCGTTGACCTGCTGGTTTCTGAAGCGCTGGGTCGGGGAGACAAATCCCCGGACTGGCACGTGAAAACCCGACCTGCCTGGGGTGCTGTGGAGAGTGCGCTGCGCGGGTTCAGCCTGGCAGCCATGGCGGATGCGCCTTTGTATCTTGTGCACATGAACACGGCGGGCGAACTGGATCAGCTGGCCTATGCGCGGTCCAGGGGTTTACCGGTAATGGGCGAAACTTGTCCGCATTACCTGCTTTTCACCGACGAGAAGCTGTCTCTCCCGGACGCGGTAAAATGGATCTGCAGTCCGCCGCTGAGAACCGCGGCTGACAATGAAGCCTTATGGCGTGGGCTTGAGGAGGGGGGGATTCAAACCGTGGCTACCGATCACTGCCCGTTTTTCTACGACGGAACCAGGGCGATCGAGTATGAAGACAAACAGGTGAAGATTCCTGGCAAGGAACTTGGCAGCGGAGACTTTACGAAAATCCCGAATGGGCTGCCCGGGGTGGGGGATCGGCTGCCAGTTCTCTGGACGAAGGGAGTAACGGAAGGCAGACTATCCGTGAATCACTTCGTTGATCTGGTGAGCACAACGCCTGCGAAAATATTCGGCATGTATCCCCAAAAAGGGTTGCTGGCAGTGGGATCGGATGCTGATATTGTTGTGTGGGATCCCACCCGGGAATTGGAATATGGGATATCCTTCGCAAAACACAGGACGGATTACAACCTGTACGAAGGAATGAAGCTCAAAGGGTTTCCAGAGAAGGTGTTCTTAAGAGGCACCTGCATTGTAGATCATGGAGAATGGCTAGGTCGCCCAGGAATGGGACAATTCATACGGCGGAATCCTTTTCACCTGTAAACGAGACAGCATGTCCCTATTTTTACCAGTCATCATTCTCGTTTCTGCTTATTTGATTGTTCAATTACTTCATTGGACAAGGCCCGGCACACATTGGGATTGGATCATCAGCATCGGATCATTAGCTGGTGTCTGGCTGTACCTGATGGCTGTTCCGCTTCAATCATTCAAAGCAGTAGTGGTAGCTTCCTGGATACCCGGTTCCGGGAGGGAAATCTCTCTGGGATTCAGCATGACAGAAGTCAGCTGGATGGTTCTGATCTTATTGACAGCGTACTTTTCAACCTGCCTGATCGTTTCAGTGGTTTCTGCAAAGCTGGAACAAGAAACGATCGAATGGCATAATGCTTTACTGCTGCTTGCCGGGGTATATTTCGTCTTGGTTTCAGCAGATATCGTCACAATCGCTATCGGCCTGTCCCTCATGGACCTCACCGAACTGTCTCACGATCTTTATTTTCACCGTGAAGCGCAGCAAGGCAATGCAAACGCTGTGACAGCCTACTTCTGGAAGTTATTGAGCGTCATGCTGATGGTCGGATTGATCCTGCTGAACATCTCGGGAAAAAATGAAGCGCTGTCATTGGCCATTTCAGCAAAACATGCGGTTTTCCTGCTCATCGCATTTATCATCAGGATGTTTCTCTGGAGAAACACTCACAGTGATGCATCATGCTTAACCAGGGCCAATTTCCATCAAAAATTAATCCACCCATCCGCCATCGCGGTCTCTATGGCTGTACTGAGCAGGTTCTCCTTTTCAGAGGTGGATACTCAGGCAGGAACGATGCTCACAATTGGCCTGATGAGTCTGGTGATCATTGTGATGATGTTTGCGCGAAAACAGTTACTATCTACTGGAAGTTTTCAATTAGCATCATGGGTCTTTTTCTGCGGGGTCGCGCTCTGTGTAGTACATGGCATGAATCTGACGGCTGGCTATTGGACAGCCTCTTTCTTAGCGTATCAAGCGGGTTTGTCCCTGTTCAGTGAAAGCCATAAGCGCTATAGTTGGATAGCGTTGTTTTTGTTGATCCTGCCCATTGGATTTCCCTTCAATCCATTTTCTCCCATGTGGGAAGTGTTGAACATCTTGGGCTGGGTGGTGGGAGCCCTGCTTCTGGGATTCATGGCGCTTTTGGTCTTTTCATCGATCAAATATGTGTTTCAGGAAGAGAGAAGGATCATTCAACCAACTGGGGGGATGCGTTCAGTCTATATTGCTGCGCTTGTGATGTTTGGGGGCAGCCAGTGGGTGCTAACGCTGGCAGCAGCAAATACGTACAAGGCGCAACAAAAATGGTGGTTGGGTTCGATCTGTGTGCTGTTGGGTGTTGGGATTTTCCTTATCTGGAAACTGAACATTCGAAAGGCACAAGATTATTCACCTGCAAACGAAGACGATCAAATTCACTCGGTTCCAGGTAAAAAACCCATTGAGAAGGTCATACATTACGCGAGGAATGGTCTGACAAGGCTATTCGGGCTGTGTAATTTTGGCATTGATTTTCTTGCGAAGATTCAGGAAGATGAATCATGGCTGTTGTGGTCCATTTTATTCGTGGCATTGTTGATTTCACTGGTGGGCAGTGGAGTGATCAAGTGAGATATGAATTGTTGGCGTTTTTCGGTTTATTCCTGATCATTGCTTCTTCATTGATCAATTTATTACTGCAGAGCAAACGTGGGATGATCATTTGTCTGGCGATCCAGTACCTGGGTGTATTCCTGTTGATCATCCAGGCGTGGTCGATCGGGCTGTCAGCGGTAAAGCTAATCGCTGGATGGATGGCGGCAACTTTTCTGAGCGCAGCGCACATGAGCGAGGCTGAGGATCAACAGAATGAACAGCAAAAAACAACGGGAGGTTTTTTTAAGATCAGCACCGGGTTATTTGGTTTATTAGTTGTCCTGGCAAGCGCGGAGTCGATCCGAATTCTTCTGCCGGTTCCGCTCGTTTTTATCTGGGCTGGCATGACACTGATCTGCCTGGGATTTCTTCAAATGGCTACTTCTGCGAAGCCGCTCAAAGTGATCATCGGATTATTGACCACATTATCAGGTTTTGAAGTTGTGTATTCTGCCGTGGAGAACTCAGTGCTGGTCGCTGGATTGGCATCTCTTGTCACGATGGGAATTGCCCTGATCGGATCGTATCTCATGGTTTTACCTCAGCTGGAGAAGCGATGAACGCGCCAGTTCTGTATATCATTGTCCCCCTGGTCCTTGGCAGCCTCCTATTCTTATTAAGAAACAAAACAAGGATAGCGCAAGGAATTGGAATAATGTTCAGTTTCATCTGGGGGCTGCTGGGATTCTTGCTGCCGATTGGAGAAGTGATTAACGCGGGTGATTCAGCCCTGAAAGTCTCATCATCGCTTTTCATACTTGGCAGAAGGATAACGATTCTCGATACGGACCGGCCAATCGTGGGGATGATTTTTACATTTAGCGCAATTTGGTATTTCGGAGCGCTCCTCAAGCAGGCGAACAATCTGTACATACCCGTCGGGATTGTGATCTCTGGATTGCTGATTGCGTCGATCGCTATTGAGCCTTTCCTGTACGCAGCCTTGATCCTCGCGTTGATCGCCTTGTTGGGGGTTCTGATTTTAGCTGAGCGGGGGATCAAAATTGGATCGGGGATATTAAGGTTCCTGGTATTCCAAATGCTGGGTGTTCCATTTATCCTTCTCACCGATTGGGTTTTGACCGTAGCTGGTGTGAATCCTTCTGATGAGATGATCCTTTTTCAGGCTGTCCTGTTTATCATTCTCGGGTTTGCTTTTTGGCTGGGCATTTTCCCATTTGATACGTGGATTACATTGCTCGCGAATGAGGGGAACCTCATTGCTTCGGGCTTCATTTTTTCTTTTCTCCCTTCGATAAATTTGCTTCTACTGCTGGACTACGTGAATACATACGCCTGGCTGCGTGAATCAAGCATCTTTTTTCAGGCATTCAACATCTGCGGAACAGTCATGCTGATCACAGCAGGGATAGGAGCAGTTTTTCAAAAAAAAACCAGGAAGCTAATCGGGCATGCGGTCATCATTGAAACCGGATTAAGCCTGATCGCGATCAGTTTGAACACAAAGGTGGGTTATGAATATGTCGTCATGTCGATCGTGCCACGAACACTGGCGTATCTTCTGATCACATTTGCGTTAAGCAAGATCGTTTCTCATGCTCCTCCGGAACGCGAGGATATTGTCGACTCTTCGTGGACCAGATACCCGTGGTCAACAGCAGCCTTGCATGCGGGCATGTTTTCTCTGGCAGGTATGCCTTTACTGGGAAGTTTTCCGATTAAATTGATGCTGGCAACAGAACTGGCATCTAGCCATCCCGGCTCATTGGCAGTCTTTGGAATGGGAATTGCAGGCTTGTTTGTCGCGAGCGTCAGGATGGCTTTGCGCGCCAGGAAGAAAACACTCTCCACGCGAGAGACTGAGTCAAAGTCCTACATAACCATATTGATTTGCATCGCTGCGGCATTGGTGGCGGCTGGATTGTTTCCAGCTTTGTTTTACCAAAACCTGAATAGAGCATTAAGCAGTTTCCCTTATCTGTATCAGTAAATTTCTGGATGGTATAATTTTCGCGCGAGAGAAAGAGGAAAAATGGAACTTGCTGAAATTATCAGTCGCCTGGAATTTTTGGAAAGCGAACGTAGGAAGTCAAAAACGGCGTTAACGAGCGTGGAAAAGCATATCGAAAGCTTGGAACTTAACCAAAACGGGCTCAGAGAGTCAATTAAAACGGCTTCCGGGGCAAGTAACGGGGTTGTCTCTCTGACTGAACGCATTGATCTGATGGAGGAAATGGTTCAAAAGCTGCGGGCTGATTTATTGAAAACAAAAAAGGTTTCCGAGAGCCAGACGAAAGCAGGGGAAACCCAGGAGAAACTGCAATCCGCAGAGATCGGTGCAATGAAAAAGGAATTGGCAAAGGTCGCAAAAGAAACCTCTGCAATCAAGGAAATAAAAAAAGCGATGATTGCACAGAAGGAAGAAACAACCGCTCTGGCAAGCAATGTGGCAAATTTAAAAATCAATATCGAAAGAAATGACCTCAAAATTGATGAAGCAACCCAAGTATCCAGGACCTATGTATCCATGCAGAAGCGGGATGCGAAAAGGGCAGCAGAGATCCAGGCGCAATTTGAGATCACTCAGAATGCTATTGAAGAACAGATTTCCCGCCTCAACCTGGCAAATGATACGATTCGGAAACTTGACGCGAAACTTGCGAACTATCAGGCGAAGGAAAGTGAACGACAGCAGTCATTGGTCAGATTGATCGATCAGGCGAAGTTGCAGCAGGTAGATCAGGATAATCAGTGGAAGGAGTGGGAAAACCGATTTTCCGAGATTGAAAGCAACGGTGAAAGTTTGCAGACGAAACTTTTAACCCTGGAAGTGATGCTGAAGGACCTCAAAAAAGTACAATCCACGTTTGGTGAACTGAATGAAAAATTGGACCGGCGAATCAACGAAATTACTGAAATGCAGCGATTGGGCGATGACCGGATCCGGAAAGAGTGGATGAATTTTAAGTCGGATGACCAGAAACGCTGGACCGCGTACACGCTGGCTCAGGAAGAGCTTCGCCGCGGGACTGGATCCGAAGTAACCGGGACAAAGGACAGGCTTCAAACAATCGATGACGATGTTACACAGATAAAAACGATGCTCAGACTGTTGGGGGATGAAAACCAAAGGCAGATGCGCGCGATTGTTGACGTGGTTAATAATATGCTCGAAGCAAATGATCGGACGTTGGGAAAACTTGAAAAGAAATAGCATGGGTGGGTTTTAATGCGGGTAATCGGAACAGCCGGCCATGTGGATCATGGGAAATCCACATTGGTCAGGGCTTTGACAGGAATTAACCCGGATCGTCTCGCTGAAGAACAAAGGCGAGAGATGACCATCGATCTGGGTTTCGCCTGGATGAAGTTGCCGAACGGTGAAGTTGTGGGAATCGTGGATGTTCCCGGGCACATTGATTTTATTGAGAACATGCTGGCTGGTGTGGGAGGAATTGATCTTGTGCTTTTTGTTGTTGCGGCAGATGAAGGGATCATGCCGCAAACACGCGAGCACCTGGCCATCATTGATCTATTGGAGGTCAAGAGGGGTGTCATCGTGTTAACCAAGACCGATACGGTCGATGATCCGGACTGGCTGCAGTTAATTCAGGATGAGATTCGGAAAACTGTGGTTGGGACAGTGCTGGCAGATGCTCCAATCCTTCCCGTGTCAGCCAAGAATGGTTCCGGTTTGGATGCTTTGATCACGGAATTGGCCAGGCTAGTAGAGTTATGCCCTGAAAAACACGATGATCATAGAGCCAGATTGCCCATCGACCGGGTTTTCTCCATGACGGGGTTTGGCACCATCGTCACCGGGACTTTGTTGGATGGGGTGCTGAAGACAGGGCAGGAAATGATTATTCTCCCGGCGGGTTTACAAGCCAGAATTCGGGGACTACAAACCCACAAGCAAAAGGTTGACTTGGCTTATCCTGGCAGCAGGGTAGCAGTCAATCTCTCCAATCTCAATACTCAGCAATTAAAACGCGGTGACATCCTGGCGGTGCCGGGTGTGTATAAAACAACAAAACGGTTTAATGCGCACGTTCGCCTGCTGAAGGATATTTCACAGCCAATCAAGCACAACGATACAGTCAAGCTTTTTATCAGCACTCAGGAAGTGGTCAGTCGAGTCAGGCTGCTGGGAAGCGAAGAAATCAACCCGGGTGAATCCGGGTGGCTGCAGCTGGAACTGAAGCAACCGATCGTTGCTTACACCGGTGACAGGTTTATCATGCGCCGACCTTCACCAGGTGAGACACTGGGTGGAGGAGCAATCCTTGAGAGCGAGTTAAGATTTCGCCAGAAGCGTTTTGATGCGAAGGTTATCCAGCAGCTTGAAGCTTTATGGGTAGGTGATCCAAAGGATATAGTCTATCAAAAATGCTTGCGGGAAAAAATTACCACCAAGACGGATCTACAACAAAAGTCCGCCTTGGCGGCGGAGGTTTTTGAGAGTGCTCTTAATCAATTACTCGACGAGAAATCTGTAATGGATTTGTCCATTGACGAGGGCGGCCGCAATCATTACCTAATTCCATTCGTTGAATTTTCGAATATTAAACAAATGATTCTCAGCCATTTGAAAGGCTATCATGAGGAGAATCCAGAGCGCAAGGGGGCTGCGGTCAGTGATCTGATGAAATCACTGAAAGCGCACAGGAACTTGATCAGCGCAGCTGTTGAGAAAATGCGGGAGGAGGGAGATGTAATGGGTGACGGTATGCTCATCTGGCTGCCTTCACATCGGGTAACAATTGACGAAAAGATGGCACGGCAAATAGAGCAGCTGAAGAAAATCATGGACCGTGCACCTTTTTCTCCACCGTCGCGGCTCGAGCTTGAAAAGGAGCTTGGGAAGCGGGCTGTTGATGCATTCATTGACTTGGAGTATCTGATACCTTTAACAAGTGATATCGTTTTGTCCTCCACGACATACAGCAAGGTTTTAGAACGAACAAAACAATTCATTCACGAAAACGGGAACATCAGTGTCGCGCAGTTACGTGACCTCATCGGTACCAGCAGGAAATATGCAGTCGCGTTTTTGGAGTTCCTTGATAACGAAAAAATTACAATCAGGCAGGGGGATTTTCGAAAACTATCAGCAGGTTGATTGCCGTTGACACGAATTAAATCTGAGGTATAATTCGCTTCGCCTTGTTCCCAGCG
>CAZCHK010000056.1:0-7518 GCA_964498605.1 uncultured Anaerolineaceae bacterium
ATGATTGCAAATCCAACAACGGCCCCGAGAAACAACAAGCAGTAATACAAAAACCCTCTGGAAATTGTTTTTGCCATGATGGATCGGATTACGGCAATGATCAAAATGATTCCAAAGATTGCCACATGGATGGCCGTGGAGACTTCTGACCAGCCGCTATTGATGAAAGAAAACAGGAATAACACGACAGCGTGCATGATCTTCTTGGATATTGGGCTCTTATGCAGGGTTGGAACTGTATAGATGACATACCCCAGCAGCAGGAACTCAAACATGATCGAGAATAGGTAAGTGGTGACACCCGTCATCCAATAGAAATCATCAGCCAATCTTGGAACTGAAGCAACGATGATGAACATGAACAAGCAGGTGACCAGGAGTATGATCAAATTGCTTGGTTTGGAAAAAAACTTCTCCGCGATTACTTTGAAGAAGAAGAACGAGGAGAATAACCAGGCGGTGATGGCTATTGCGGGAAGAATTGCCGGAAACTTTTCACCGAAAAGTGAGAATAAGTAGATGAAAACAGTAAACGAATAACGGCCGTCCCAGTTCAAATATCTGTTGCCGATCGCGCCAAAAAATCCAAATGACTTTAATTCTCCCGCTGTGCAATAGTCGTCTGCCATGTACCGTGTGAAGATCCCCATATATGCATGCAGAAAAATTGCGAATAACAAACTGAGGATGATAAAAGCCAAACATATTCTTATCAGTGTCTGTTGGCCAGGCTGCTTTTTGAACATTGGGAAAATGGCCTTTTTTTGAGGAATGGTCTTGTTCATCATATCTCGCTTTTTTTGCACCAGCTAGGGCATTTACCTTACCCGGGAAAAAGAATTTTAACACTGTTTACGGCTGATTGCATGAATTCTGCGAACGGTACATTTCTGCTGCTTATTTGATGAAATCAATTTTTTTACTTTAAGGTTGACCTGTCAGGATAGGGGATGGAGAGAGATATACTCACTGGCTTTGAAAGGAGAGAGGACCTGGCCGGTATTCTCCGCATACAGGTGAATGCAGGTCTTCATCACCTGTGTTATCCATTGAGGAAAGGGTGTCTATCCATCTGCGAACGCGATTGAAAAGCTCATTTAACCAGGTCACCTGACATGGTGGATGAACAGAAAGGTCTTGCCAGCCGTTTTGGAGGATGATGCGCATTGCCTATTACCGGACCAGTCAGATCGTCACATCCAAATTCTGACCCGCCACAGCAGCGCAATGTATTGGAAATTCAGCCCTGCTTTATCGACAACATCGGCTCAGTAGCTTCTGGAGCGAGAAATCCTGCGGGGAGGAACCTATTTGTGTAAGCTTTTACAAAAGGAGAAACAAATACCCGGTAAATGGTCATGACCTGAGGGGAGGTAACATTCTGGAAAGGTGTAAGGCACGATATAATCGATTCGATATTCAGCTAGAGTTTTTTGAGTGAACTGCTGCATCGACACCTGTGTATCACTCAAGAAACTCAGGTAATCCCATTATGTGGATGCATGAATTGCGGGAATCAACTATTTGAAGGATCAACCATGGAGAACAAATACAGCGGATTATCTTCGCAGGAAGTCATGGAGCGCAGGGATCGGTTCGGACCGAATGCCTTGCCCGCCCCAAAGCATCGCACATGGAAGCTGATTCTCCGTCAGTTCGGAGGGATATTCAACATCCTGCTGATTGCTGCCTCGGTCGTTACTTTCCTGCTTGGTGAACCCATCGACGGGTTGTTCATTCTTTTTTTTGTGTTTCTTGGCGTCACGCTCAACATCATCCAGGAATACAAGTCAAATGCTGCTGCAGATAAACTGAAATCATACCTGGTACGAATGGCAACCGTGCGGCGCGAGGGAGCGGACCTGGAGATCCCTGCATCGGAAATTGTCCCTGGAGATCTGTTGAAACTGGAAGCAGGGGATGTCGTCCCCGCAGATTCCGTGATCCGGCAGGCCAGAAATCTGCTTGCTGACGAAACAACTTTCACGGGCGAGAGCATTGCTATCGCCAAGCAGGCAACTTCCAGCGCGAACGAAAAAGCGGATGATACCAACCGCCTTCTTCAAGGTGTTGTGATTGTTTCCGGAAATGCATTGGCAGAAGTGACTGCTACGGGGTCAAGAACCCGCCTGGCCGCTATTGCTGGTGCTGTTTCTTCAGTACACGCTCAAAGCGATTTGGTCAAAGGGCTTGATCGGATCAGTAAATTCATTTTGTATTCCACGCTGATCACGCTCATGTTTGTCATCCTGGCGAATCTGCTGATTGAAGGCAGAAACACAGATATCCCTCATCTGCTGATCTTTTCCATCGCTTTGGCTGTATCCGTTATTCCTGAAGCGCTGCCGCTGGTTTTAACCTTTTCACTGTCTCGGGGAGCACTGGCTTTTGCAAAAAAAGATGTCATTGTCAAGCGGCTGTCATCCGTCCAGGATCTTGGATCCGTGAATCTCCTGTGCACCGACAAGACAGGTACGATCACAGAGAACCGGCTGACTTATCAATCGGAGTTCTGTGTTCCTGAATCAGAATATTCTCCGCTGCTGCTGGCGAGGCTGGCAGCCTACAGCCTGGCTAAACAAAATCCTGAACCGTTTGACAAGGCGGTGGATGAAGCCATAACACCTGAACAAAGAAAGGACGTCGACTCGTTCAAGTTGCTGGAAGAAGAAGCCTTCGACCCGTTCTTGCGCAGCAATGGAGCGATACTGAAATCGAAATCAGGAAAGAATCTTCATGTCAGGCGGGGGAGCCCGGAGTATTTTCATGGACTTGGGCTTGTCCCTTCCGAGAAGGCTCAGGGCTGGCTCAATGAAGAAGAAAAGCACGGCCGAAGGGTGCTGGGTGTCAGCTACGATGATGGCAGGGGAGCACGATTTGCTGGATTTGTTTCATTTGTTGACCGGTTAAAATCCACGACCATTGAGACGATCGAGGAGGCGAGAAAATTGAACATTGCCATCACGATCATCACAGGTGATGCCCTCATGGTAGCGGAGGCCGTTGGCAGGGAAGCGGGTTTGGTGACGCAAAACGATCAGGTCATGGATGCCTCCACATTTCTTTCATTGCCCACTCCGGAGCAAATTCAGCGAGCCGGCAGAGTGCGCGTTTTTGCGCGAACCACACCTGAACAAAAATTAGAAATTATTCTTCTCCTCAAACAGCAATACACGGTCGGATTTCTTGGAGAGGGGATAAATGACGCCCCTGCCTTGAAAGCGGCCAATGTATCTCTGGTCGTACAGTCAGCAGCCGATGTTGCCAGAGAAACAGCGGATATCATCCTTCTAAAAAACGATCTGCGTGTGATCGTGGATGGGATCCGGCTGGGACGTGAGACGCACGCGAATACCCTTAAATACATTCGCGCCACACTTGTATCGAACTTTGGGAACTTCTACGCTGTGGCAGTAGGGTCTCTCTTTATCAATTTTCTGCCGATGCTTCCAAAACAGTTGCTTCTCCTGAACCTCCTTTCTGATTTCCCGATGATGGCAATTGCGTTTGATCGTGTAGCGATTAGCGAGATCGATCGTCCTCAAAAATATGACTTTCGATCGCTTTATATCATATTCATCACGCTTGGGCTTGTGAGCACCGTTTTTGATTTTCTATACTTTGGTTTGTTCTATCAGATATCGCCCGGGGTTCTGCAGACAAACTGGTTTATCGCCAGCGTGATCACGGAGCTGCTTCTGCTGATTTCCATACGCTCGATGCTGCCTATAAGAAAAGCTGGCTGGCCTGCGCCGATGATAACAGTTCTATCAGTCGGGGCTATCCTCATCACAATAGCGCTCCCATTGATTCCCTGGTCGGCGAAGTTTTTTGAATTTACCAGCCCGTCGTTGCAGCACCTAGGCATCATCATCGGTCTGGCTGTTTTGTATCTGATCATTTCAGAATTACTCAAAAAACCCTTATCAAAATTCTTAAACAGACAGGAAGCAGCGGGACCTCTTTCAAACACACAGGATTGATTCAGGACACCGAGTATTGATTAGGACCATCCTGCATCTTCTGCGATTCTCCCACGGCTGCAGTGAAAGTGTCCGATTATAAAAATCTGCCATATAATTATCGAAACCTTTGCGTATGGAAAAATATTCAGTATTGGTCGTCGATCACGATGAAATTGCACAGTCGCTGATTTGTAAAGTATTAACCATGGGGGGGTACAGCTCATGCGTGGCAGATTCTACCAGCTCGGCCTTGCAGCACTTGCAGTCAGGTCAATGGTTCGGCGTTATCCTTGAACTTGGCATACCCGGAGTGGGGGGTCTGGAACTGCTCCAAATCATCCGAAAGCGTTATCCGGACTTGCCCGTGATCGTGGTTACCGATGAACACAAGGTCGAGGCTGCGATTACTGCAATGAAATATGGTGCCGCGAATTACCTGATCAAACCAGTGATGCCTCGCGATATCCTCAACAGCATCCAGGATGTAAAAAAATCCATGCTGTATCTGCACCGTCCATTGGCAGACACTGGAAAGACCTCACCAAAAAAATGGAAGATCACGGAAGAGGTATTGTTTCATGAGGAAAGCAGGCGAATCGTTTTCAGAGAGAAAACGGTCCTTCTGACAGGACTAGAATCAAATGTGTTAAAACTGCTTGTTTCCGCTGAACCGTCTGTCGTGCCCACAAACCAAATCGTAGCCCTTTCGCAGGGTTATGACTTGACCAGTACTGAGGCCGCCCAGATCATTCGACCGACCATCAGCCGATTAAACAAAAAACTTGCCGCGATATCTGAGGGAAAAATCAAAATCGCGAATGTCAGGGGAGCGGGTTATTATCTGGAAAAATCCTAGCTACGCATCCCAGTCGATATCCGCAGGGTTGACTTGAACTGGGTTCAGCCACGAAAGAATTCCTTTGCGAGGAGATTTTTTATCCGTTGGCTTATCAAATCCCACCAGGAATACGCTGATGAAAATTAACCCGGCTCCAAGCCATTGAATGTATGACAGCTTTTCATATTTGAAAAGCACCTGTGATATCACCACCGTTGTCAGCAGCTCTCCCAGTCCAAGTACCGCTGTCTGCAGACCGCCCAGTTTTTTTACGCCCATGAATAATGTCAGCCTTGAAAGGAATAAGATCACCGCCATGGCGATGACCGGCATCCAGGAGATATCCTGCTGCGGAAGCTGCCTGTCGAAAGCCGCAAAGGCGCTCACGACGACCAGCGTCATCGAAAGCAGCGTGTAGAAAGTCACGGTTGGCGCGGGCACCTCGTAGAGGATCCTCTGGTTGATGATCATGTGAAGAGCGTAAAGAATGGCCGCGCCCAGCATCAGGACGACCCCGAGCCAATCGATGCTTCCAGAAGCATTTCCCAAAAAAAGAAGCAGCACGCCGGGTAAAGACACCAGCAGCCTGATAATGGTGATCTTCCTGATCGGATGCCGGTCCAGGAAAAGCCAAAAAGCCACGAAGAGGGGGTAGTACGAATACAGCAGCTGACCAATACCCGTATTCAACCTTGCGAGAGCTGAGTAATACAGAATGGATCCTAATCCGTTGATGACTCCGGCCAGGATGCATCCCACCAGACCTACTGGATAAATATAGAAGAAATTTCTTTTAAACACAAGAAGAATGATAAAAAGAAGCAGTGAAGCGCCAACCGTTCGAAACGAAACAATAAACAGGGGCGAGACAGCATTGTTGAGGGCAAGTTTTCCAAGAATTGGTGCGAATCCCAACAATAACGCGGATGCCAGACCGGATAGGATACCCTGGATGTGCGCGTTGTTTTTCATCTGGCTGTTAATTCAATAACGCCTTTATTTCGTCGACCAGTGCATCACTCTCAAAATTCCCTTTTTGAAGCAATGCCTGGATGTGGCCGTTCAATCTTTGCTTTTCCTGCATGGTCAATTCTTTCGCGGTCAGAATAATGATGGGGATATCGGCTGTCTCGGCATTATTCTTTAGCGCATCCATGACTCCAAAACCATCCATTTCGGGCATCATCAAATCAAGGATCATCAAATTGGGCTTTTCCCGTAAAGCCAGCTGAACAGCTTCTCTGCCATTTTCTGCTTCCAGCAATTCGTAGTTGCCCTGAGTTTTTAAGATTCGTTTGATCAAAATCCTTACATCCGAGTTGTCGTCCACGATCGCGATGCGGGGGAATTTTTCCAGCGAGATGTTGCTGAGGGCTGCAAGCAGACCTTCTTCATGTCTTTGCGCGAAGGACTGGGCGGTCTGAGTCATTCGCTCCATCCACCCATCGCCCAGGACATTTTGCTCGATGGACATGGTGTGCCCGGAACAGTTGATGACAATGCTTTCATCTGTTTTAATTGTTCCGTCGCGGACAAGTTTGATCAATCCCGCGAACGCGACAGCTGCAGCCGGTTCAACAGATAATCCTTCCATTTTTGCGGCAAAATGAGTCGCGCGGAAGGCCTCGTCATCCGAGACACTGATAAACGCACCGCCGGAATTTTCATCCATCTTCTTTTTTAGAAGCGTGTACGTGCGTCCCGGATCGCCTGTGGCCAGGACAGAAATGCTGGTTTGAGGTGATTGAACGGCCTGGGCTGTGTCCTTCTTTTGAACCCAGGCATGAACCATTGGCGCGCAGCCTTCCACCTGGATGCAGGCGATTTTGGGGACTTTGTCGATCAAGCCCATATGCTTTAGCTCTATGAAGCCTTTGATCACGCCCAGTGGACCCATTCCACCCGAAACGGATTGGATATACCAATCCGGGGACTGCCATAACGGTTGCATTTTCTTATCAGTGTGAATGGATGGAGAACCAAATACCGCGGTCAACTGCTCGCATGCCTCGAAGGCGATCGTTTTCATAGCTTCTATGCAAGGTATGCTCTTTGCGCCTGAATCATAGTAGATGTTGCGCTGTTTTGCAAAATCCGCGGCCAACTTCTTTGCCTGATCGTACGTTCCAGTAACCTTGACAACCTGTGTGCCATACAGGGCGACTTCACGCATTTTTGCCGCTGGGACCAGGCTTGTTAGAAAAGCCCACAGGTGGATGCCTGCTCTGGCCGCGTACGCGGAATACGCGATCGCCACGTTCCCGGTGGAACAGGTGACGCAGTCCTGGATGCCCGCCTCTTTCAGAGCCGCGATGGCTATGGATCCCTGGCGGTCCTTGAAGGAAGATGTCGGACCCTGTCGTTCATCTTTGATGAAGATTTTTTCGCAGCCCAGCATCAATCCCAGATTATGCGCGTGGATTAATGGTGTCCCCCCTTCTCCAAGGGATAAAGCGGGTTGGGGGGAGCGCACAGGCAGTAATTCACGGTAGCGCCAGATATCAAAAGGTCGCCCTGGCAATAACAGAGGAAGACTGTGAGCTAAATGCGCATAGTCATACCTCGCTTCTCTCCATTCACTTCCGCAGCTTGGGCACGTTGATGACCCGGCAATAAATGGAGAAGTCGAGTGACAATCAAGACATTCAGCGATGAAATGAGCTGCCATGGACTCCCCGGTTTCTATTTTTGTTTCATGCTGTGTCTGAGCAGAGC
>CAZCHK010000056.1:7528-12389 GCA_964498605.1 uncultured Anaerolineaceae bacterium
ACAGTTAGGGCAGGTGGATGATCCGCCAATAAATGGTGATGTCGAGTGACAATCAAGACATTCAGCGATGAAATGAACTGCCATGCGATCCCCCGGCTTCTATTTCTGTTTCATGCCGTGTCTGAGCAGCGCGTCGTTGAGCGTCGGTAAAAGGATTTCTTCTTTAAGCATTCCTTTGCTGAGCAGTGTCTGTCCGAACTGGCTGATCAGTTGTGATTGGATAGGGGTCAGGTCAGAATCAGAAAGGAACAAAATGGGGATGTCTGTCAATGACGGGTCGGATTGAAGCATTTCGAACAGTGTAAATCCATCGATGTCCTTCAGGAAAAGATCCAGAATGATGATGTCAGGATGGGAGGCGTGCACTTCTTCCAGTCCTTCTCTGCCAGTAGAGGCTATTGTCACCGAGTACTGGGCATTCCCGTCAAACATTTTTTGAATACCCTGCGCGGATGTCGCATCATCATCAATAATCAGGAGATTCTTCACGCCGCTGCTGATGTTGATCCGTTTCACGGCGTTGACAAGGTCTTCCTGCAGGAACGGCTTCACCAGGTAATCGGCCACGCCAAGTTTGATGCCGCGTTCCTTTTCCTCGACAATGCTCGCAATGATGATCGGGATGAGCTGAGTCTCCGGGTTGTCTTTTAAATCCCGGATGACAGTCCACCCATCCTTCTGGGGCATCATGATGTCTACCAGTATGGCAAAGGGTTTGATCCGCTTGGCTGTATCCAGCGCTTCCAGAGGGTCCGTCAGGGAAAACACGTCAAACCCCTGAGGTTTAAGATATCGTTCATAAAGGCTGAGGATGTCAGGGTTATCATCGATCGCCAGTATGGTGTTCCCCTCGGGAAAGTAGGTTGAGGGTTCATTTTTTTTCTTTGTTTCAGGAACAGGGAGGGTGAAGAAGAAACGGCTCCCTCTGCCGGGTTCGCTGTACTCCAGCCCGATCCGCCCTTGATGCATTTCAATGATCGATCTGCTGATGCTTAAACCAAGTCCTGTTCCGCCAGCTTTGCGTGTTGGAGAATCATCCACCTGGCTGAAGGGCTGGAAAAGTTTTCCAAGATCTTTAGAATCAATTCCACTGCCTGTGTCCGTAACGGTCACCAAAATCTCTTTTCTGCCCGTTGGCGATTCGGATGTTTTCGCCTCGATGGTGATGGAGCCGGAATCTGTGAACTTGACGGCGTTGGACACCAGGTTGATCAGAACCTGCCCGATTCGAGTGTGGTCAGCCCGAACAGTTGGAAGATCCGGGGGAACGACCTGTTCCAATTTTATCGGTTTGTCTTTGATCAATCCGGCTGCCGTGGACATGGCGGAGTTGATGACATCAACAATGGAAATCTCTGTAAATTGCAGTTCCATCTTCCCGGCTTCAATCTTGGATATGTCGAGGATATTGTTGATCAGGTTTAATAGGTGCTGCCCCGAATTATATATTGCCGCGAGGTCCTGAGACTGTGTTTCGTTAATTGGACCGTCAATCCCTTTCAGGATTACACGGCTGAAACCGATGATCGAATTGAGCGGTGTTCGAAGCTCATGGCTCATGTTCGCAATGAATTGCGTTTTGATACGGTCGATTTCGTGCAGTTCCTCGACCGCTTTCTGGGAAAGCTCAAACGCGCGCGCATTTTCAATGGCGATGGCGATCTGGTCAACCAGTAATTGCAGTACGGCGACTTCATTTTGCGTAAATGCGTTCAAGACATTGGCATGGACGTTGAGCGCACCAGTCACTCGACCGCCAAACTTGAGTGGGATGCCAATTTCTGATTTTGTCTCAGAAAGAAACGTATTGGGAACGAATAGCTCGCTGGTTGAGGTGTCATTGACAATGACAGGTTCACCCAGAGCAGTAGTCTGGCCGATGATTGACGGATGACCAACCGCGAATTTATATTCACTGCTTTTCAATGCGGTTCCGGAATCGCCAGTAGCTTCCCGGATCACCGCGAATTGATTGGTTTGGTCCAGTAAAAATATTGCCACGTGATAGAAAGAAAAACGCAACTGGATCTGCTCCACAAACCTTTTAAGAAGCTGATCCAGCGAAAGCGTTCCTGTTGTGTCTCGAGCGATTTCAGCCGCTGTTTGCAGCTCCAGCGCACGGCGTTGCGCTTCGCGTAACAGGCGCTGTCTTTCGATCGCGACGGAGATACCACCGGCAGCCAGATTGAGCAGACGGACCTCGTCAGCTGAATACTCTGATTCTTCATTAGAGGTTGTGATGAGGAGGCCTGACAGCTTTCCCGCGCTTCTCAAGGGAACGATGATGAGACTTTTGACACCAGCCTCCAGCAGTGTTTTCTTGGAGGTGTCGTCGATCATCGCGTAACTTTCGAGATTCGGGATGGCGATCGTTTCTTCATGGATCGTTTGCAGCAGTGGCAGTGAACCCAGGGTGAGAGTGGCTCCCTCCTGGAAAATTACCGAGCGGATCTCCTGAGCCGCGATAACCTCAAGCTCCGTGGGAATGCCGACCCGATCTTGAACCGTGATTCCCAGGATAATCCCGCTGGCCTGTTTTGGCATAGCGTTTTGATTGACGAGGTCAACCAGGTCACTGGCTGTATTGGCTTGGGAGACACCGCTTGAAATTTTATAAAGCAACTCGGTCTCAGAAAGAGCATCCTGCGTTTGCTGGAACAACCTCAGGTTTTCCATCAGCGTGGCAAGCTGGTCGGCCAGAGGGGGGTAGGATCGCAGCTCACGGTTCCCAAAATGATGCCGATCCTCGTATTCCAGCAACAGCGCGCCAATTTGCCGCCTGCCAACCAGCAGGGGCATCACAACCAGGGCGCCCACGTGTTGTCGGCTCAGTTCATTTTGCAGTTCAGGGGTAATTTGGATGTTATTGATATCATCAAAAAATTCAGGAGCGGTTCTGATGACAAGTTCTTTGTACAGCTCCGTTTTTAATTCTGAACCTACTGGAAGAGGAGGATTCCCTCGACCGCTGAACCAGGTGCCGACGACGTGAAGATTTAGAAGTTCCTGATTTGAGCCGATTGTGCAGCTCAACAGCACCCCCCGGTTCAGCGCAGGCACGACAAGCGCCTGTGCGATCGCTTCGACCATCTGGTTGAGATCTGTCGCGACTGCCAGACGATGGCTTGCGTTGTAAAGATTTTCTGTTTCGTCAAGGGATAGCTGAAGCTGCTCCAGTAGAGCTTCTCGGGTAAAGGTGTTTGAAAGGCCATCCGCGACAACCCGGTACGCGCTGATGTCTTCTGGTTTCAGATCAACAGTTGAAGTGGCGAAATCAAACGCGATGTAATTTGGCATGGAGGTTCTGCCAGGTACTGCAATCCAGGCTGTACTTTTAAGGCGGTTAACAGAAAAGTACTTGCTCTCAGGCTCGGGAGATGTATCAACATTTGCACCGATCCAGGACTGCTTCTGCAGTTCATTGGCCCAGGATGGAAAATCGTCAATTGCTAGCCTGGAAATTTGCTTTTTATCAAAATCCACGGGGCTGTCCGGATTGATCCACTCCTGAACGGCTCGCCAATAAGTGCCACTTTCGTCCTCGCGAACCTGGGAATAATAAACGCGGTCCGCCCTTGTTGAATCCCCCAGGGTTTTTAATACGTTCGGCAAAGCTCTCGTACCCAGTTCTGTCAGCGTGGCAACAGCACTGGTAACCGCAGCGAGGTCTCTGTTCCTGCGAATGATTTCTTGCTGGGCCCTTGTGCGCTCCTCAAGTTCCTGCTGAACCTGCGCGTACAGCTGGGCGTTTTCCAGAGCCAGCTCTAACTGATTGGTGATCTCGCTCACGAGCTGACGATCTTCCTCAGGTAGATCAGAGTTTGATTGTGATTCCAGCAACTCATTTAACCCGGAGATTTTCTTGCTCAGGCTTTCACTGATTACCTGCTCCTTCACTGCAGAGGACGTGCTTGATTGGGCGACCGGCTCAGGAGCCGCAGTGGCTGTGAGATCCTCCAGGCGATCCGAGTAATCAAGGCCTTGAGCGTCGAGGTCAATTTGAGTTACTTTTTCTGCGCCAAAGACTGCTGGTATCCCGTTGTCACCGGATGAAATTGGTTTGCTGTCAGGAATTTCGGAATGATCTGGCACCAAATTTTCCCGCTCATCAGCAGGAATCTCGTTCCGAATTTCTTGAAAAAGATTGTCAACTCGTTTTGATATTTTTCGCTTGGACATAACTCATAATCTCCTGTGCAAGAGCACGGTATTGAATGGATGCTCTACTGGAAGGCAGGTGGAACAAAATTGGCGTTCCTGCCACTTGTGACTCTCTTAGTTTTGTGTCGATTTCGATACAGGTATCAAACACACCGCTGCCGAATGTACCGCGCAGCTCTTCCATCATTCGAGTGTGGATTCTATTTCGCTTGTCGAACATGGTCAAAAGCAGTTTGTATGTCAGATTGGCATTCCCATTCTCACGTGTGGTTTTGATGAGCTGTATCATTGATTTCAACGCATAGATGGAAAAGTATTCCGCCTGGGTCGGGATGATCAGCAGATCAGCCGCGGTGATGGCATTGGCGGTCATAAACCCCAATTGGGGAGGGCAATCCATGAGTAAAAAATCGCAGCTGTTATCGGAGTACCCCAGGAGTTTCTGAAGAC
Source organism: uncultured Anaerolineaceae bacterium (assembly GCA_964498605.1). GTDB lineage: Bacteria > Chloroflexota > Anaerolineae > Anaerolineales > Anaerolineaceae > JBGQAS01. Next base: position 12,140 of record CAZCHK010000056.1, read on the forward strand.
CGGAAAACGAGGTCTTCTCTCCATCGGATGGAAAACCTTTAGAAAAAACCGGAACAAAGCTGATGTTGCTGTACTCTGTTGGTCTGGTGACCGTTTCGATAAATTGAAGACCTTCAAAAGAGCTCAGCGCGTCCGCTGCCGATGTGACAGGTTGAATCCCGAGAGAGAGTGCAAGATTGCCTTGAGGATCGAGATCCATCAGTGCGACGTGAGTTCCCAATTCACTTAATCCCGCTGCCAACGAAATCAC